>CAMYSW010000347.1:0-3447 GCA_947297425.1 uncultured Porphyromonadaceae bacterium | reverse complement strand
GTTTAAATCCAGTTCGATGCTCCCTTCTCCTTCATCGGAGTTAGGGTTTACAACGAGGTGTCCCGTTCCGTCATTATCATATGTGAAGCGGAATATGCCGGAACGCGATAACCCTGTCATTTCTGCTTTAAGGTTTTCGTCCGGAAGATAAACGGAATAATAGTCGGGGCGTGCCACTTCCGAAGAGCGACTGATACGGGAGGTTCTCGTTTTTGGGGATGTCCGAAGACTATTACCCATCGCATGGAGTGTCATGGAGCCGTAATCCTGGGTGCAACCTCCCACAATCCAATGGCTGTTGCGAAACCCTTGAAGTCCGGAGTCGGAAAAATAATAAGGGGCGATACATTTCTGTTCAGTGTCGCGTGTCTGCGGAGTCCACAGGTTCATTCCGTGCGGCACACCTACTGCGGGAATGGTCTGTCCATGCTCTTCCGATCCTTTCCCGAAAAGTCCTGCCGTCTTGGTGACCGCAGCATCGGTGCCTACACGTGTATCAACCATGTCTAACGGACGTTCAGCATTTAGTCCTGAAGCGACATAAAGCGATATGACTGACAAAAACAGATATTTCATAAATCCTTTTTAACGCCTTACTATTTAACGACTTTGTGGGCGGTGACAGTGCCGTCGGAGTAACGGGTGCGTATGATAGTTATGCCGGAATCGGCTTGTTCTGCCAGGCGCGTGCCTTGGGGTGTATAATACTCAACCGCCACAATGGTTGGAGAAACAGACATCATGTCTTCTACTCCCGATCCGGCAGCGGCTATCACTTCTATCTCTGAAGCTGACAGTGCATGGTTATAAACACGCAAGTCGCTTATTAAGCCTGCAAAATTATTGTTAGTTGTTTTTTGACCGCGTCCGATATAAGATAGCAATCGTTCGGAGGGAATGCATCCGTCAAGACCCGTTCCGACAGCTTTACCATCTACATAAAGGGTAACTTCCCCGTTTTCGACAGCGATAGCCACATGTATACTTGTTCTTAAGGGAGCTTCAGAAGTGGTTATCACATCTTTGCTCACTCCATTTGATGCAGTCAAGGTGAGTTGACCGCCGTTGGAGAGGCTCAGATCCAGATAAGAGTCTTCACCGATGCCTGTTGAAAAAAGGGTGAGTCCGTCTACTGCGGAAGTGCGTAACGCCCTCATCATTACAGTGAAGTCTTCATGACATAGCAACGAATAAGGCAGCTGATAGTATTCTCCGCGCATTTGAAGGGAATTATCCCTGAAAGAAGATGTGGAATTTGTTTTTGCATAGAAGCCGTTTCCGGAAATGTCTGTGAGGTTTTCAGTGAATGGTAGATGTGCGATAAGTCCTTTTTTATCAGTTGCTTTTACGGAAACCGGTGTTGACGCAGTCGAGCGGTTGCCGGATGCATCCATGGCAAACACTTTATAACTATATGCCTTATTGTCTACAGAATTGTCAAGGAATGATGTGGCTTTCAGATCTCGGGCTATCGTGATAAATTTGTCACTTCCCTCTACAGCACGTAGAAGGGTGTAGGTCACTTCTCCGCTGTCTGTCGTAGGTTCCCATTCGAGAGTCACGGAGGCAGAGAGGGGTATCGTCTTCAGACCTTTGGGTGCAAGCGGCGCATCAAACTCCAATGGCGCGCCGGAGGTGAGGAGACGCCATTTCTGTGACGGTTCGTCAGTTCTTTCTTTCTGCACGAGATGACCGCCAGCCGTTCCTGATTCATATTCAAGATAAAGACCGCTGTTGCGGGAACGTATGTGGAACCAGTTGTCGCCGTCGTATTCCAATGCCCATTGCTGCACCGCATTCCCGCTGTGGCCATAAAGCCTCACGGGCGCGCCCACTTCGATGTTCCATCCGTAGTCGTCCATTGATTTGCCATCCTTGGTGCGTATGAAATAGTAACTGAAATCACCGCCGTTGTCATTTGGAACCGGTGTTACTGACCATAATTGATGATCCGCTTCGGCATAAGTTTCGGGAATGATATATGAACCGTCAGCGTTGGAGGCATTCTCCACGCTTGCAGCCTTATGGTCAGCTCCGTTAATAAGGGCATACTCCCCATTTATGTAGGGACGCACGTCCTCATTGTTTTCTATTGCGATCACGGTCTCGGCGGTGCGTTGCTTGTCTGATTGATAAGTACCGTCGGGGTCTCCCGGAAGATCTACCGTAAATTCCCTGACAGGTCCGAATCCGTCCATGAAAACATCGCCGTTTAACGAAACGAAACGATAGCTCGACGGCTTTGCCTGACGTTCGGAACATCCGAGGAAACCTTGAATTTTCCCTGATGGAGCGCGGTATACCGCACCTGCCGACCATGCGTCACGGTTCTCTGCATAGCTCAGACGGTCTCCGAAACTCGCTTTCATAAATTCGCCTCGGCATTGTTCTGCAGTGCCCCACCATATGCCGGTTTGCATTCCGTATTCAACACCTACGATAGCTTCCATTACATTATGGAGTTCGTCGGCAGTGGCATGCTTTCCGTCTTCACGCACCTTGGTAAAGAAAGAGGCATAGTTGTCAAAACTTCCTGCAAGCTGATGAGTGTTTCCTTCATCAAGGTATTCCTTGTTGTATTCATACCACTTCATCGCTTCGTCATCATTAAGAGTGTTTCCTCCGGATATGCGTATGTTCTTGAAACGCGGATATTTGTCAAAGTCCTTTAGATTCTTTGCAATTTCGTAAAAGAGTTCTATAGGTGTGCCGTTGATTTCAAGATCCGGTTCATTAAGCGGAGACGCTGTTATAACCCTGTATCCTTTTGCTTCTACTGCCGCAGCTGTGGCATCAATGAGGTCTGCCCATTTCGGACCTTGGTCAACAACATTGCCTATATACTCTTTCGGAGACCACCATGGATCGTCGGGATTCTCATATTTCCATCCTCCGTAAATCTCTTTTATTGTAGGATCGCCACCGTCAAGATTGAGCACAATGTCAACCTTTTTACCGATAATGCCAACGGTTTCCATACGTTTGTCAAGGTTTTTCCGGAGCATTTCCGGAAGCACACCCTTTTCGGTTATTTCCGCCCATGGCTGAAAAGAGACGCGTGCGCAGCTTACGGCATCTTTGCCGCAATGTCTTAAGCCTCGCAACATATTTCCATAATCATTCCATGCGGTGTCGAATCCCCATAAGATAGGGGTCTTTTTGCCTGTCGAGAAAATATCGAAAATAAGTGATCTCTGGGCAGGAGCCTCAAAGCGGTATTTGTTCCATGCCGACTGTATGTCAACGGCTTTTGGCTGTGCAAAAATCTGAGGGGCGGTAAACATTGCCACCGCAAGAAAGGCTGTCTTGTTAAAATAGTTCGATTTCATTTTTAAGGCTAACGTAATTATAAAACGGGGGTGACACTTGTGTCGGAGGAATCAATAAATTCGTTAGGGGCGGCGTAAAGTGGGAATCCGGAAGCGTTGACACGGAAATCACGCACTG
>CAMYSW010000346.1:0-3462 GCA_947297425.1 uncultured Porphyromonadaceae bacterium | reverse complement strand
GACGATGGGCGTTACCGACATATCCGACGCTCTACACAGATTACCCGGTATCAACATCCGGGACTATGGTGGCGCGGGAGGCATGAAGACCGTATCGGTGCGAGGGTTCGGTACAACCCATACGGGTGTTATCTACGACGGCATTGTCCTCAGCGACTGCCAGAGCGGCAAGATAGACTTGTCAAGATATTCATTAGATAATGTCGGTAGCCTGTCTTTGATAGTAGGCGATAATAGTGATATCTTTGTACCCGCGAAGGCTTCGGCATCTGCTGCATCAATCATTATTTCTTCTATGTCTGTGCCTGGTCCGATGGATTCATTGTGGCATGTCACCGGACAGATGCGATTCGGCTCATTCGGCACTTATAACCCTTATTTTAAGGTTGGGAAAAGCTTGACGCCAAAATTCTCGTTCTCGGTAATTGGAGAGTACACTCATGCGAAAAACGATTACCCATTCACATTGGAGAATGGTAAGCTTGTGACGCGCGAGCGTCGCAACAACAGCATGATGAATTCATGGCACGGCGAAATCAATACGCGCTGGAGGTTGACACCTGCATCAATGCTTGATGCAAAGGTGTATTATTACGACAACAACCGTCAACTTCCAGGTCCGGTTATCCTATACAATCCTATTTGCCACGAAAAACTTCGTGACCGCAATTTTTTCGGACAGCTGACTTACAAAAACTTATCCCTATCTAAATTCTCATTTCAGGGCCTCGCCAAGTTCAACTGGGACGCATCTCTATATCATGATGAAGATGGGAAATATCCAGGCGGTATCCTTGATGAGGATTATTTCCAGCGCGAAGTATATGTGTCGGGATCGGCACTTTATGTGCCCACCGACAAGCTTGCGTTCAATTACTCCGCCGATTATTTTTACAATAATCTGACCACAAATCAGATGGAGGTTGTCGCTCCTTGGCGTCACTCCGTGTTGCAGTCGTTCACCGGAAAATTTCAGAACAGCTGGCTGCTTGCTACCGCCCGTCTCCTTTGGTCAATCTACGATAATGGAGTTAAAGAGGGCATAAGCTCGAAAGATGAGAACAAGCTGTCTCCCTCACTGAGTGTGTCTGTGCAGCCGATGCGCAACCGTCTCTTCTTTATACGGGCTTCATATAAGAATATCTTCCGTATGCCTACATTCAATGAGACCTATTATTTCCGTATGGGTAGCACCTCCTTGAAACCGGAAGACACCGATCAGTTCAATTTCGGATTGACATGGCAGTATAATTCGACTAATTGGCTGAATGCGCTTGTCTTGACAGGGGATGTATATTACAATAATGTGAAAGACAAGATAGTTGCCTTGCCAATGAATATGTTCATATGGACAATGACTAATATGGACAAGGCGAGAGCATTTGGAGCGGATGTCACGGCAAGTGCAACGTTCAATATTGCCCGTAGGCAGAGTCTTGTGTTTGCCGGAAATTATAGTTGGCAGCGAGTGCAACCGCGCACATCTCCCAAGGATCCGGATTATAACAAACAGGTGGCATACACGCCGATTCATTCCGGAGCTGCATCACTTAGCTGGGAGAATCCTTGGGTGGATGTTGTGGTTCACACCACCGGTGCGAGCGACCGTTACGGGACAAGTTCCAATCTACCGATAACAAGAATCAAAGGATACATGGAGATGGGGGCAGCGTTGATTCGCTCTTTCAAGATAAAACGAAACACCATAGATCTCCGATTCGATCTGACAAATATTCTGGACACGCAATATGAGATTGTGGGTAATTATCCGATGCCGGGACGTGCTTGGAAATTTACAGTGACCTATAAATATAATTGAGAAACAATCTAATAACAATTAAAACATACAAGATGAAGAAATTTGCATTAATGCTTTTTGCAGCATTCATGGCTGTCGGTTTCACTGCCTGCAGCGATGATGACAACAAAGGTGAAGCAACAGAAACCGTCAGCGGTTTCTACACTATTAACGGAGGCAATATGTCAGGTAAAATTCCGGCATCAATTACTGCATACGACTATGCTACCGGAACTGCCACAAAGGCTCTTGAAGACGCATTCTTCGCAGCCAATGAGATAGCTCTTGGCGAAGGTGCCCAGCAGGCTCTTGTCTATAACGATAAGATGTACATTGTTATGTATCGTTCAAATCTCATTTGGGTTGTAGAGCCTACAACACTTAAGATAATCACTTCAATCAAACCCGAAGGCGATGCAATGAGTCCTCGAGCTATTACAGCTAAAGATGGCAAACTATATTGCTCTATGTATACCGGTTATGTTGTCCGTATTGATGCCAAGACTGATGAGATTGATGGCACACTCAAGGTGGGTCCCAATCCTGATGGCGTTGCTCTTGCAGGGAATAAATTAGTTGTTGCCAATACAGACGGACAGAATTCTAAAAATAAATATGCCAATAATGGTATTTCTGTAATTGATCTGGCTACATTTACTCAAACTGAAATCAAGAATACTAAATTCGTCGGGAATCATCCGACGGAGGCTGTTTCAAATGGAACTGATGCGTTTGTGATAATGCAGGGTTCCTATACAGCACCGGATAAGGATGACTATGTGGCTCCTATAATAGTTAAGGTTACCGGCGCTTCCGAAGCAGATATAACTAAAGTTTGTGAAGGTTCATTGGCATGTGTTGCCGGTGATAAACTTTATGTCGCAATGGCACCTTTTGGTTTGGCTCCTGACAAAATAACGTACAAGATTTATGATGTCAATACATTTGCTGAAAGAGGTAATATGCTGACACAGGTTAAAGGACAAGACTCAGAAATAGAGTCTCCCAATGGCGTATTTGTGAATCCTGCAAACGGAGATATTATAGTATTGTCTTATTATTATGATTCTGCTTCAAACAAAGCTTTCACGAAAGAGCCATGCTATGCTAATATCTACGATGCTTCCGGCAACTTCAAGAAGAGAATTGAGTGTGGTGTCGGTGCTCGCGCCGTTACATTTATCAATGAGAAAATAGCTAAATGATAGTGGAATATAGATTGGAGGGAAAAAGGAAGATGCGAATCTTTCTTACCCTGTTTATAGTCGTGGCTTTCCTTGCGTCCTGCAAGGGAAGCCATGCTTCATCTTCTGCGGAAGGCGAGGGCGAGGTCTTGCCGATGAAATATGCGGAGAATCTGACTGTCCGCGAGTTCCCGGATTTCACGGAGGTGACGGTCAGAAATCCCTGGGACACGTTGAAAACGTTGCAGAAATATATCCTTGTGGAACGCGATAGCGAGATGCCTGCCGGTCTGCCGGAAGGGACAATAATCAAAGTGCCGGTGACCAACGCGCTGGTGTATTCTACCGTTCACAACAGCCTCATAACCGAACTCGGTGCCATAGACGCCATAGGAGGTATCTGCAATTCGAAGTATGTAAACGGCAAAGAGCTGCAGGCGCGTCTTGCCTCGGGGCGTATAGTCGACTGCGGTGTAAGCC
>CAMYSW010000345.1:0-3471 GCA_947297425.1 uncultured Porphyromonadaceae bacterium | reverse complement strand
ATTGATAGTGTTGATGAAGGAGAGCTGCCGCCCGTTGTTGACACTATTTTAAGCGTGCCGAAAGGTTTGTGTGGTGTCAAAGAAGGCGAGATTGCCAGCGACCCCAATGTTGTTGTAACCCAAGGAGAGGTCCCTATGGAACCTGCAACAGACCCCGATGAAAATGGCATATACAAATGCGTTGAACAAATGCCTCAATTTCCCGGAGGACAGGTAGCTATGATGAAGTTTATTTGCGACAGCATCAAATACCCGATTGGAATGGCTGATAACATACAAGGCAGAGTAATTGTGCAATTTTATGTTGACACATTAGGTCGTGTATGTGAGCCGAAAATTGTGAGAGGTAAAGATCCTGCCCTTGACAGTGAGGCGTTGCGTGTAGTACGACTGTTTCCCAACTTCACGCCCGGAACACTCAATGGCAAGAAAGTCAATACATATCTTATTCTTCCCATTACTTTCAAATTACCCGCAGATTGACTATGTTACGAGGGAAACAGACCTGCAAGATATTGAAAGAGATACGTCGGCAGATAGCTGATGCAAACGGCATAGAGTTCGCCACATCGGAATGTCGCTACAAGGGAGACTGCCTCGGCACATGCCCCAAATGCGAAGCCGAGGTGCGCTACTTGGAGCAGCAACTTCGCGCCCGCTCTCTCTCCGGTAAAGCCATTGCTCTCGTCGGAATCTCGGCAGCTTCCCTCGCCATGCTGATGCCGATGACCTCCGATGCGCAGACCGTGCAAGAATCGCAGAGCCTTTTGAAAGGGAGCATTCCTGCTGTGGCTGATACAATAACGGTTAAAGGTATTGTACTGAGCGGCGACACATTGCCCGACGGCACTATTTCAAAAGAGCCGTTAATCGGAGCGATTATATCAAACAGACGCACTGCGTTAGGTACCATATCCGATTTGGATGGTCATTTCGGATTGTCCGTATGTGTAGGAGATACATTGAAGGTGGAATATGTCGGTTATGAACCGCAGACGATTGTCGTGACCGAGGATATGGGAGATACTACAATCACACTTGTACCAAATAATGCGTTATTGGGAGAAATGGTTTTGGCAGGCGTAATGCCTTATGATACAAAGCTACGAGAAAATCACTATCTTGATTTTAACATCATTGATGAAAACGATAATCTGATTGACTCTGAACATTTTGATATAAGCATTGTAAAAATTGATGAAGATAGAGAGGAATACACGGATTATTTGTATCATGAATTTGTAGATGAACAACACCCTTGTCGCATTTATTGGGATGCCAGCTATGAGTTGAAAGACGAAGACGGCAATCCGCAAAAAAAAGCGACACTCCGCATAGAAGCCGATGGATACGATGACCCAATAACTATCAAGGTCAAATACCCCAAGCGCAACATCAAGAAAACCGTCAAGTTCAAACATAAAAAGAAATAGCTGATATGTCAGATTCTCTCCGATATAAGATACTGCTTTGGATGGTGTGGATGCAGATTGCGCTCTTGCCTGTTGTCATAGTGATGATAAGCGTGACGAATAATAACTGCAATAAACAGAATTTCAAAATTTGAACAGAATTACGATATTACTCCATTGATAGATAATAAATCCTTTAATCAGTCACGGATATGTCCGATAAGTGATTGCATGGAACAGCCTGATTCTATCGCATATATTCGTTATCTTTATAAAGATGGTAGCATAAGATGTGAAGGATGGATTGTATTTTCAAATGATCCGGAAGATGATTTCTCCAACGAATTCGGCGAATGGAAGTATTATGACGAAGAAGGCAATTGCTATCGTAAGTTCTGAAATTATAAAGAAAATGGCAAATTTGATCTTGACGGAGCGTCATGGTAGGACATAATAAACTCAACCCGAAAACTCCTTGAACCCAATGAAATCGGCCAATAAACGATTTTGGAATGGAGAGAAAATGGGTTACTATCCGTCTTTCAAGTATCTTCTACCCCGGATTATTGTCGGGAGAGGATATTTTTATTTTAAGTTTGGTCCACAGGCAATTGGGAATCATGCGCCATAACCCTACGAGTATGTTCCAACGGCAGTCGATCACGGCTACTCTCGGACGTCTGACAATAGCCTTTATAATTAATGGAACTGCATAATCAAGTGTCATTTCCATTGGATATTTCAATCCGTCTGTGAGCAGAGGGGTGCGTATCCATCCCGGGCGAATATCCGTGAAAGAAATATTTACACCCTCTTCATTGGCAAGTTGTTCCAATGCGATCATATATGCCTGTGCTCCCTTTTTTGATGATGAATATGCCGATAAGCGCCCTATACCGTTGGTGCCGGCAACGCTTGTCACGGCTACGATCCTTCCGGGATGATGCTTGTCACGAAAATAGCGGTATGCAGCACATATCATACGAGCAAAACCTCCAAGATTAGTGGCGATTATATTCACTTCGCGTTGCGGATCCAAATTGAGGTTTTCATATCCTATACCGGCAACATGGAAGTAAATGTCCATCCCACCTAACTTATTTATCAACTTATCAAGGAGCAAAGGGGCATCGGCATGAGTTATATCGATAGATTCATATTCTATCATGTCAGGATATTTTTCCTTTAATTCACTCATGGTCTCAGTGCGGCGAGCAGCCATACCCACTTTGATTCCTCTTGATGCGAGTGCTTCCGCTACTCGCAATCCAATGCCTGATGAGGCACCCATTATCACAATTCTTCTCATGTTATTATAACAAAGAAGCAGGAATACAGTTTGTATCCTGCTTCTATATTGAATTAAAACTTATTTATGGTTAAAAATGACTTGAACCATCAAAACAGTGCGTGCAAAGACGACATTTGGGAAGACCTATGCTCTCAACCAATGTCTCAAGTGGATTAAACTTTAGTGTCGTGAGACCAAAACGTTGACGAATTTTTTCCACGAGTGCTTCATACTGTGGAGAACCGGTCGTGGCATAAAGGTCAAGGTTCTTTTCCGGATCTCCTTCCAATTCTTCTATTATACGGCGCGTAAGCAATTCCATATCTGATTTTGAGGATGTGAAACCGAGATACCTGCATCCGTATATCAAAGGGGGACAAGCTATCCTCATGTGCACTTCCTTGGCTCCATTGGCATATAATTCCGATACATTATCGTTGAGTTGAGTTCCGCGCACGATTGAGTCGTCGCAGAAAAGGGCGCGTTTGCCTTCAAGCATAGCATGGTTAGGCACCAGTTTCATTTTTGCAACGAGGTCTCGCATCGACTGGTTGGCAGGAGTGAATGAACGAGGCCAGGTTGGTGTATATTTAGAGATGCAACGTCGGTAAGGCACTCCATGACCGGAAGCGTAGCCGAGAGCCATTCCTACACCTGAATCCGGTATGCCACATGCGCAGTCAACATCTGTCTTATCAGACTTGCCCATTGCTGCACCGGATGCAAAACGGGTTTCCTCTACATTTACCCCTTCATAACAAGAGGTCG
>CAMYSW010000344.1:0-3472 GCA_947297425.1 uncultured Porphyromonadaceae bacterium | reverse complement strand
AGTATGATCACATTATTCAGGAGCGACAGCTGATTAGCCATGGGCTGATCAAATTTCTCGCCATCGGGAGACGTGAAAATAACCTCGTCATAATTCCTCTCCCTCTTCAATGCAGAAATACATGCATCTATCGGTTGGATCTGCATCACCATGCCGGCTTCACCACCAAAGGGATAGTCATCAACCTTGCGATGCTTGTTTGTGGTATAGTCACGGAGATTATGAACCACAATCTCCGCAAGCCCTTTATCTTGTGCCCGTTTGAGTATTGAGCAATTGAAAAACGGCTCTAACATCTCAGGCATCACAGTGAGGACATCTATTCTCATATAATTAAGGCGTTAGGTTTAAGGCGTTAGGCGTTAGGTTTTCAACCTACGCTACGACTTGATATTAATAACCACAAAGTTACTAAATTATTCGCAAACGGCAATAAACGAGGAAGCCGGGCATCATACCCGGCTTCCTTTGCATCAATGCAATTTTTTGTGTGTTTTCACATGGTGTGAAATCAATCCATCTCCTCGTCAGCTTCGTAACCGCCCATCTCGCGGATAGCGTTACGGAGCATGGTGTGCTGCTGGTAGAGGTTGTTGATCGGCATCTCGCCTTTTGTGTAATCGTGCATAGGACTCTTGAGGAAGAAGCTGAGGAAGCGCTGTATGCCATAGCGTCCGGCACGCGCTGCGAGGTCGCTCAGAAGCACGAGGTCAAGGCAGAGGGGAGCTGCAAGAATAGAGTCGCGACAGAGGAAATTGATCTTGATCTGCATAGGATAACCCATCCAACCGAAGATATCAATATTGTCCCAACCCTCCTTGTTATCATTGCGCGGTGGATAATAGTTGATACGCACCTTATGATAATACTGAGTGTCTTCGTCGTTGCCATGACCATAAAGATCGGGCTGATCTTCGGGAACAAGAATTGTCTCAAGTGTTGAAAGTTTGGAAACCTCCTTTGTGCGGAAGTTGGCAGGCTCGTCAAGCACGAGACCGTCACGATTACCGAGAATGTTGGTTGAGAACCAGCCGTTGAGACCGAGGCAACGGTCGCCGATGATGGGTGCAAAACCGGATTTAACAAGTGTCTGACCGGTCTTGAAGTCTTTACCTGCGATAGGCATTTTTGTTTTCTCTGCGAGTTCCCACATTGCAGGAATGTCAACAGTAGTGTTGGGAGCGCCCATGATGAAAGGACATCCTTCGGAAAGTGCCGCATAAGCATAGCACATTGACGGGGCTATATGCTCTTTGTCATCAGCCTTCATTGCAGCCTCAAGAGCTTCAAGGGTGCCATGGATCTTCTCGTCAACCGGAACATAAACTTCGGTAGAAGCCGCCCAAAGCACAACCACGCGCTCAACACCCGATTCCTTCTTGAAATTGCGGATATCCTCGCGGATCTGCTCGGTCATATCCCAACGGTCTTTAACCTGCTTGATATTGTCTCCGTCAAGACGCTTTGCATAATTATGATCGAAAGCGGCTTTCAAAGGCTTGATTGCCTCGAGTTCATCCTTAACAGGATTGATATCTTTCTCCTTAAGCACCTCGGCATTGATTGCAGACTCATATGCATTAGCGGGATAAACGTCCCATGCTGCAAATACGATATCATCGAGAGTTGCCAAAGGAACTATGTCCTTATAATGGAGATATTTTTTATCTTCACCTTTACCGATACGGATCTTGTCGTATTGAGTGCAAGCACCGATGGGCTTTGCAAGTCCCTTACGTGTCATAAATACACCGGTCATGAATGTAGAGGTGACAGCACCGAGACCTACTACCATAACGCCAAGTTTACCTTTGGGCGCTTCAGCTTTTTTTGTTGCCATAATCAATTTTCGTGTGTTTTTTTATGTTTTAATATTCTTAATTCATTTTCAATCTGCACTTCCATAGCTTGAAAAGGTAGCTATATAAGACAGAGAGTGGAAATGACAATAACCATCCCTTTAAGAAATGGAGTCTTGAAATTTCCGGCGGTAAAATTATGACTACTTTTGCAGAATACAAACTTTTTTAAACGAAAAATAAAGAGGTCTAATCTTAAAGTTTATTAAGAGACCTCTTTATTAGCCAATATTTATTAAAATACAATCTTTTAAAAAAGATTCTGTTAACTAGTGTTAATTAGGCTCACCGTGGATTTATACTAATTTTTTACAATTTTTCCAACATTTCAGGCACCTCGCGAATGTCTGTTATCGTGTTAGAATATGTTTGTGCATCCTCATCGTCTGTCCATCCTTTACCCTTGATCCAGATAGCACGGCAACCGATCTTCTCTGCCGGTTCAATATCCTTGCGATAACTGTCGCCTATTACAACAGTCTCCTCCGGCAGGCAACCGAGCGCTTCCACTCCAAGAGAAAATATCTTGGGATCCGGTTTGCGCACACCGACCACGGCACTTTCAATTATCCGTGGAAAATACTTTGCAATCCCGAAATCCTTGAGCACGGTCTCCACATTGCCATAAAAATTGGAAACAAGCACAAGTCTATATTTTCTACTTAGCTCATCAAGCACCGGAACCGCCTCTTCCACTTTCGAGCGGGCGGAATGATAACATATACCGGCAACTTCTCCTGCCTTTGCCTCTACCTGCGCAGGAGGGAAGAGACCCTGCTCGGAAAGCCATTGCAATTCAAGACGCATCTTGATAAGAAGCAAGTCTCCGAAATTGTGCTCGGGAAGGATATGACGGGTGCGTGCCAACTCTCTTTCGGCATAAACATATGCCTCCCTGAACTGAGCCTTATCCACCGCAACGCCGGCACGCTGATAAGCACGCCAGATAACCTCGCTCCAATGATCGCCACCAGTGTCAAGGGTGCCGCCATAATCAAAAATAATACCTTTTATTTCCATTCCAGTTTCTTTTACTTTAGTTTCGCAAGGAAATTCTTGCATATGCGTTCGTGACGCCATACCATATAGATTAAAACGCCATTAAGCACCGTGAGTTCGAAAGCGAAATACAGCCAGGGCATGCGGAAAATCAGGATAGCGGCAAAAAGAGCGAACGTGCGTGTATTGAACGAAAGTATGTTGGTATATTTCATCAGAGGCTTGCTCTTTGCCCTAAATTCATCACGGAATGACTGAGGAATCGCATTACCATATTTCTCCCTCAAGGCAAGACGCAATTCCTGCATTCTCGGAGTTCGCTTCTCCTGACCGACCGTGTAATTGGTATAGAATGCAAGAGTAAGTTTTTGCCAGAAATTATGCTTCCAGCTCAAAGAATGAAACTTTTCCCAAAGCAAATCTGCACGTTCAAGCTCACTGCCGTCCTCACCTTTCAGGAAATAGAGATGAAACTGACGGTAATAGTCACCCATAGCCGCCTGCACGCCATGACAGACTCCCGTAACCACGGCAATAACCCAAATCAACCAAAGGTGATTCATGAAAATTTCACTCGTCACGTTCTCCCTAAGACATATGGCAACATATATGGC
>CAMYSW010000343.1:0-3493 GCA_947297425.1 uncultured Porphyromonadaceae bacterium | reverse complement strand
CACCCACAGCTACCCAACGGTTCAATTTGCGCATGGGAGCGAACTGCATACCGACAACTCCAAAGCGTCCCGGACATAATTGAGGTGTTTCCGCCACAGTTACAACCCGTTTACGCCAAGCTCCATAGCCTATTATATCCCAAAGCCATCTTGGTCTGTCTGCATTTTCCCGTAATGTTTCCGGAGCGGATCTCGCATTATCCTGTGCATTTATTATATAAGCGACACCCAATGAAGCTCCGATTGAATTAATACCCGCGTTAGGCCAAGATGTATTTCCATTTGAATAATGTTTAGCCATAACTCCTAATGTCAGCACCAACCTTTTTGTCAATTGATAATGCAATTTTATTCCAAGTCCTATATGAGCTGTTACGTCAGTGCCTACAGATACATTCCTGTCTGCAGTTTCCTCATTATAATGTTTCCAACCCATTGCCGCACCAAATTGCCATTCATATCCCAGCCACACATTGCTTGTAAAGCGAACTATTTGAGCTCCCTGATATACATAAGCAGAGACAGGCGTGCCAAGCAACGAGTTTGAAAAGAAAGTGTTTACCCCTACACCCAGACCTTGATATAATCCCGGAAATAACATACTTTCCGCAGAATCCTTATTGAAACTGAAGTCTCCACGAAAATCGGTCGCGAAACTGCAGTCAATCCTCTTTCCCAAAGGATTGTCATATTTGAGAAAATCGTTTGTACCCGGAACAAAAGCAGGAGAAAATTCCACACCAACTTTCCATTGCATCGGCTTGCTGAAAGGGTTCATCAATGAATCGGCTTTTATATCGGCATTCAAAGGCACTGAAAAAAACACTGCCATTGATGTCAATATGCTTACAGACAGGATTCTATTTAATCCGGATATTATTGATCCCATTATTCAATTGTTAAACTATAGTCTATAGGTTCTGAAATAATACATTCGCCATCCAATGGATATAAATTACCGCTGAATGGCTGTTCCAGCCAGATTATTGTTGGCACTTTTAATGTAGCGAAAATCAACGATAATTTCACAGTTACAGTAGTATTGGCAGGTACATCCACCGTGATTGCAAACTCTTTGTCAATATTATTTGATTCTATCCATTTGGAAGATTGAATTGTCAGTTCCGTTTTAATATCATCTGACACTACCCATTCCCCATCACGATATGTAGGCAGGTAGACCATATCACTAATGCCTGATGCCCATAAATCTCCTGACACCTTAAATGCCAGCATTGATTGGGCATTCTTATACGGATAATATATAATACGCTGGTCTACCGGGGTATTATTAACAAACCGCTCGTTAATAAATGGATTGCTAACATGTTTCTCTTGAATGGAATTATCGAACGAGTATGAAATATCAGACATTTTCATAGGTGACCCAGGAGAAATGTGAACCGTAACAGGTTTTGACATATAGTTATAATCCAGAGTGCCATACATGAGATACACCACAACTTCCAACGATTCCTGATAAGTGTTGCATACGGATTTGAATGTAACCTTATTCCCATCAATATAAACCTCGATATAAAAGCGTGGACAAGCATAAACAATCTTTGACACTTCTGTTATGGAAGCATCGTGACTGAGAATATTACCTTCCGCATTATAACGGGTAACAAAAGCCTGATAATTCAAGTTATTATCCAAAGAAATGTCATTCAGATTTTCACGATAAATGGTTATTGTATGAACACCCCCGTCACCTTCAATATATACGGAGTCTTCGATATCAGGAATCCTGTCAACAAAAATATCATTGTTGCAGGAATTTAAAATTGCCATAATAAATAATGAAAAGCTACATAATACTATCTTTGACATATACCTTCTTAATAAGGATTACCTCTTACTTAATGACAAAATTAAGATATTTTTTTAAATATTAAGTAAGTAACAAAAATTAATGCGCATATAAAACACAGTTATTCTTGAGATGTTTTGCCGCGTAAAGAAGGAGCATATAAACATATGCAACTGAATTACAAGGTAAAAACAGCCAAAAAGAACAAGTTTTATAGTGCAAGATCTCATTACTTATATTTATATATCGGTTAATTTTTATTACTTACTTAATGAATTACTTAACATAAAAAAAGAAAACCATTATTATCCATATACGTTTATTTAATAAAAGAATTAAAAATATTATGGAAAAACACATTACCAAAGCTCAGATCAAAACTGCGGTTGAGCAAACTTATGCCGAGTGTAAGAATATTGAGGGAGGCAAAAATGCCGATTACATACCTTATCTCGCAAATATTGATTCCAACCTGTTTGGAATCAGCCTTACACTTACCGACGGCACAACATTCAGTATAGGTGACACCAGTTATAAATTCGGAATAGAATCCGTATCAAAAGTGCTGACAGCGATCCTCGTCCTTAAGCAACATGGTGCTGATGCCGTATTAAAGCAAATAGGCGCTGATGCCACCGGACTCCCGTTTAATTCAATCCTGGCAATCCTTATGGAAAATGATCATCCTTCCACTCCCCTTGTTAATGCAGGGGCAATAACGGCATGCTCAATGGTCAATCCCCAAGGAGACTCATGGGGAAAATGGGAAGCGATAATCAACAATATTGCAGATCTATGCGGATCAGAAGCTGAGGTTGTTGATGAACTCTACCGTTCGGAGTCTGATACCAATTTCAATAATAGGTCCATAGCATGGTTACTTAAAAATTACAACCGTATTTATGATGACGTGCCAATGAGTCTTGACCTCTACACCCGTCAATGTTCGGTGGGGATAACAGCCGAACAGCTTGGCATATGTGCGGCAACCATAGCCAACGGAGGCATTAACCCCGTCACAAAAAAAGAAGTTTTTGCACGTGAACTCGCACCGAAAATCACGACACTCATTTCTTCTGTAGGATTCTATCAGACCACCGGTGACTGGATGTACACATCCGGAATACCCGCAAAAAGCGGTGTCGGTGGTGGTGTGCTCGGTGTCTTGCCCGGTATATTCGGCATAGCGGCATTCGCACCTCCTTTGGATATTGCTGGAAATTCGGTTAAAGCTCAAGCTGCAGTGAAAGGGATCATGAGCAAACTCGGTCTTGGTGTATTCAATGGAGATACAGTAACTGTAACAGACTGATATTAAGAAGCTATTAAAAAATTCCACTCAAATTAAAATTAAAGCTATGCAGATTAAAACAGGAAAAGGCTCCATATCACTGATGGTGGTATTAGCCATTTGGTCGCTGTCGCTTGCCGTTGACCTTCCGGGTCTGGCTGTGACACCTATTGAGGGAAGTCTACATACAATCTTCCCGGATGTAACAGATTTCAAAATCCAGTTATTAACCGTCCTCCCGAATGTTGTTATCATTCCGTTCGTGCTTCTATCAGGCAAATTGTCTGAAACACGCCATAAGGTCCTTGTCATTACGGTCGGTACAATACTTTATATAGTAGCCGGAGCATTATCCATATGGTCAAAGAGCTTGAGCATGCTTATATGGA
>CAMYSW010000342.1:0-3494 GCA_947297425.1 uncultured Porphyromonadaceae bacterium | reverse complement strand
TTACGCGGCAAAAACATCTCAAAAATAACAGCGTTTTATATGTGCATTAATTTTTCTTACTTACTTAGAAAAATAATATGTAAAAGGAAATCTTTATTTGATGTAGGTTCGCATCCAATTTATATCGTATAGTTGTAGAAATAAAATGCTAAGGGTGTGGAAATGCTAATTTAATTCTGAAGATTCCAAATCAAAGTTTTGCACTTCGATTTGGAATCTTCAAACCTGCGCTGTCTGCCTGTGAAGTCCCAACATACGAGAAATCTGGCTCACACGGTACTTTTTTGAAAGTAATTCTGTAACTTTGTACCACATCAGATACTTCTTGATTTTGGAAGTTTCGGTCATAACATCGTATTTTTTGAATGTGTTGCAACTTCAAATTTACGATGTTATTTTTTGTTTAATCTTGTCGATTTAACTTTTCCTGTTATTGTCGATACAAAATTACCGATTACGGTTTTTGACTGTCGGTCTTTGCGACCGAAGGCATCGGTGTAGACTATTTCTATTGGAGATTTCGGGGTGCAGCCGGTTATGAGGAACATGCGTGCGCGTTTGGGTTTAGATAGCGCTTTCTTGTAGTCTCCCGTCCAGACAGCTTTTTGAATGGCGTTGTATCTGTAATAATCCGGATGTACCTCATAGACCATTTCTATCTTAAGGTCTTTTCCGTTTTCTTTTGCGGAAAGTTTTCCTTCCGGATCCCATTGCCATACCTGTAGGAGAACCGAATTGTCTGGCAGGTTTCCGTAGTTTCCCCATTCAGGGAAATGGCGTTGTAACGTCAGTGCTTCAGGATCTGTTGAGAAATGTTTTTTCAGTGAGTTTACGTCCCAGACCTTGAATTGTTGTGAAGCTTCGTAATCGTATGGCACGAATCGCCAAGATATATTGTCTCCTGCGATTTCATATATGTCGAAACCTGCGGGGCTCCCGTCATGCCCGATGTTGGGGTGGCAGAAAGGGCTGTTCCACCAAATGTTTCCACATGTGCTGACAAGGTTGTGGTCTATAAGTTGGTTGCCTCCATTATTAACTCTCGTTATGCCGTTTTTATGAGTATGCCCTGAGATGAAATGAACCTTCTTGAATGGTTTCACAATCTCTTTCAGTATCATGGATGTGTTTTTATCAGCGTTTAGTAAGACTTCTGTTGATGCTTTTTTATATAGATGCACGGGGCTATGCATTGCAATAATGATGGGTGTGTCATGGCTGACCGTTGAGAGGTCTTTTCTTAGCCATTCAAGTTGTTCTGTTGTAAACATGGACTTATAATTTCTTTTGCCACTCATTTTTTCGTATTGTTGGCTATTTGAAGGAGAGTTATAATACGCGATATTGTCAAGCATTACGAAATGAATGCTCCCGATATTCATTGAATAATATCGTGGTCCGTAGGTTTTCATATATCTCCTTGCCGACAGGAAGTCGGTTGAGTCTCCCGCACAGACGGCACCGTCATTGTCATGATTTCCCATTATATTAAAGAAAGGGGCGGGCCAGTTGTTTTCATTAAGTATTTCTCTTGTGCGCTCTATGTCTACACCGGTCTCATACCAATGTATATCATGACTGATGTCACCAAGTCCAATTGAATATATCGGTATTTCTCGTTTCTTTATATTGTCAGCTTCGCGTCTGATTACCTCCATATATTGTTTGAAAGTCTTTTCGTCATTCCGTTTTCCGTGAAAGTGGATGTCGGTTGTGACTATCAACCCGTAATTGGAATCATTTGTCTTTTTCAACAGGAAATCGTGTCTTTCGAATGTGGTTGCAGGAGAATGGAGTTCTGCCCAGAATTGAGGAACGAGATCTTCTTGCCACGCCATGTAACCGGACGGGATGATTATGAATACCTGCGGGTTCTTTTTTTCGGATTTCAAATAATATGCGCCGTTTTTGTCGGTGATTGCTATGTCATATCCGTCGGAAACGGCAACTCCCTTGACCGGCTTGCCTTCACATTCCACGATGCCGCCTATGTTCGCTTCTTTCTTATGTTTAAAATGCAGCTTTGACAGGAAGGTGGTCTGGGCGTCAGCCAAGGCTGTGCCTATAATGATTGCAGATAATATGCCGATTGTAGATAATATGAGATTTATTCGTTTCATGAAGTAAAATTAAGAAATGAATCAATATCTTGGTGTCAAAGGCTTCATAAACTTTGGTCTTTTATATAATCTTACATATATATGTTGGGTTTAAATCGTTGTATTTCAAATGTGTGTTGTGTGCATAATTAAATAATTACTGAAAAGGGCATGTTTGTTTTTTGAGTGTTCGTGATAAAGATACTTTATGGGATATTTTATAATTTTGCGAATAATGAAACGATTTAAACAATTTCTAATACCTCACAATTATGTTTCAGAATCCGTATTATAGAAGATGGCTTATAGTTGCCACTATGGTGATAGCTATCGTCTGCAATTATCTCGACCGACAACTCTTGTCAATCCTTAAGCTGGAAATATTGGGACATTTCAATATCGGCGATATAGAATTTGCATGGATACTCAATGTGTTCCTTATATGTTATGCTATAATGTATCCCGTGTCGGGTATTCTTGTGGACAAGTTCGGTCCCAAGCCTGTGATGTTCGGCGGTATCGCCGCTTGGTCGCTTGCATGCATTGGTGGAGGTCTGTCGCAGGATGTATATCAGTTCGCAATGTTCCGTGGAATCCTCGGGCTTGCAGAGCCTACGATATTTACAGGACAGCTGGTTGCTGTCACGCTATGGTTCGAGAAGAAAACAAGGGCTACGGCAAATTCGATCTGTCAGGCGGGCGGGTCTATAGGAACAATGTCTGCGCCTCTGGTCGTTGCCTGGATGGTGCGTTATTTCCCTTGGCAGGACGTGTTTATCATTGCCGGTGTGGCAGGTCTCGTGATCGCGGGTCTTTGGTGGCTGGTATATTGCCGACCCAAACCTGAATTTCTTGCCATGACTCTTGATGAGACAAAAGGAGCCACATTGGAAGACCGGAAGCCGTTTTCTATTCTTGCCTTATTCGGCACGAGTGCCTTGTGGGGAGTTTTATTGATCCGCCTGGTGAGTGATCCCGTATGGTATTTTATTAATTTCTGGCTTCCCGGTTTTTTACGCAACCTTGGTGTGGAGCAGGGCATGGGGACACAGGAAACCCTTGATATGATACAGTATATCGGCGGCATCCCGTTTCTTGTAGGTGCTACATGCGGTGTGTTGGCATCTGCATATTCCGATAAACTTGTGGGCAGAGGTTGGAATGCATTGAAGTCGCGCAAGGTAGTTATGAGCATTTCTGCATGTCTGGCTCCCGTGATAGCGTTGGTCCCAATCCTCAGTCGGTGGGATGTCGTGTCTTTCAGTGTGCGGCTTGGCTTGATCACTGCGGTTTTTGCAATCGTGGCATTCATGTGTCTTGTGTGGCTTTATAATATCGGGGTGGTGATAGCGGAAACTTTTCCGGTCAAGAATGTGGCTACCGTAGCTGGTATTG
>CAMYSW010000341.1:0-3508 GCA_947297425.1 uncultured Porphyromonadaceae bacterium | reverse complement strand
ATTTTTTTTTTAATCATACGGCGACCCCCGAGATCTACAGGTATGGAGTCGTCGGAAGCGTCATATGTGTATTAGAGACAGGAAGATATCTTTCCTTATGGACAGACAAGGCAAATGGAGCCTTTCACCGGCATACGACATGGGATTTGCCTACAATCCCAAAGGAGGCTGGACCGCACAGCATCAGATGTCGATCAACGGGAAGTTTGACGATATCACCCGCAATGACCTTCTGGAATTTGCCAGACGCAACAATATAAAGGAGGCTACAGAAATCATCGACAGTATTACCGAAGTGTCTTCACGTTGGCCACTCATAGCAAGGGAATGTGAAGTTCCCGGGTCTATGATCGATGCCATTGTGCCAAATTTAAAACTTTCCATATAATACTACTACATTCCGTGTCTCACTACGGGTCATTTCTCAAAAGTGTTCAAGCAGGTGGTCGGCACCACTCCTGGATTGTTTATACAGAACAGGAGGATCAAGCTGGATCAGAACTTGCAGCAATCGTTTAATGGAGGAGAATGGTTATTAAGAGAGGTTTACAATTTCAATTTTGTGATTTTCTTCAGTATATTTCTTCGTGCCGATAATAGACCTGGAGATAGCGCCCTATATTCCATCAACTCGATCTCGCTTTTCAATTCAGACATCAGTTCCGGATAGAATCGGCAAAGGGCAAACGATTGCTTGAGGCATAATACCCTTATGGCATATGGCTCATTGGAATTGATTTTAGAAAGACACCAGTCAAGATAGTTTGGCGTGACATCTTCTTTAGAAATGGATTGATGTTCAAGCAGAGTCATTATCAAGCGTTGTTTGCCCACATGTTTCGTGGACAATACATTTTCAATGAGTTCACTGCGCTTGGGTATAAGCCATTTCATGTCTTTTGTAGAAAAATGGGTGAAGATCCATAATGCGTTATAGCCGATACTGTCATCGGGGTGACTGACCAAAGAAAACAAATCCGCCATTATGGAGCTATTGCCGCTACATTCAGAACATATCTCCTGTATGTCACGCTGTCTCAATCGTTGTTTAAGCATTTCCTCCAGATTCATATGAGTAAGAAGGTCAAAATTCCACGATATGACTAAGTTGCTTGCTAACTAAAGCGATAGGTGTAATATAGGATATGGTCTTCCTGCTTCATCGGTGTCGTCTCTGTCGGTAACCCTGAATCCTTTTGCTTCGTAAAACTTCAATGCGGCAGGATTCTGTTCGTTCACATCCACCTTTGTCGCCCCGTGTCGTTTGGCAAAATCAATAAGTAGGGATCCATATCCATTGCCGCGCATGTCGCTATCGATAAACAGCATTTCTATCTTGTCGGCTGACATGCCTATAAATCCGGTTAACCGGTCATTATCTTCAACTGCGTATAGGTCGACATTCGGGAAATAGTCCGGTACCAATGCCTTTTTTATTTCCTCAATCTCTTCATCCGGCAAGAAATCATGCGTGGCACGTACCGATCGCTCCCATATTTCCGCGAGTTCCGTAAAAATTTCTTTATAACATTTTAGAATATGCATATTAAATCGGTTTAACCTTTTTGCAGACATTTCAGGATGAGCATGTATCCGAATCCGCGTTGGTTGATTATTGATATTGAGGGGTCATGGCGAAGAATGCGACGGAGTTTGTGTATGTAACCATGTAGAGAGTTGCGGTTGCTTGGTTCGTCACGCTGCCATACTGCGATCATCAGCTCAGAGGCATTTACCGTCTTCCCGATATTGGAGGCGAGCCGTTCAAGTATCTTGGCTTCAAAATGAGACAGTTCTGTTTCCTTATCGCCTATTGATAATGTCTGGGTGGTCACATTAAAAGTGTATGAACCTATTGCAAAACGTATGTCATCGGTGCGGTTGCCGCCATATCTTCTTAATAGTGCCTTTATCCTGACTATCAGTTCGCGAAGTTCAAATGGCTTCTTAATATAGTCGTTTGCTCCGACATCAAATCCCTCTTCCACGTCTTCGATCGTGCTTTTGGCTGTAAGGAAAAGCAAAGGGACTGTGGAAGATATTTTCCTAATTTCTTTTCCCATGGAGAAGCCATCCATAATAGGCATCATGACATCGGCAACAACAATATCGGCACTTTCGGATTTGTATTTCTCAAGTCCTTCAATACCGTTAGCGGCGGTTACTACATCATAGCCCTGTCCACGCAGAGTGTCGGCAACAATTAGCGTCAGGTCTTCCTCGTCCTCTACAAATAGTATCTTATTGCTCATCGTTGCTGAATTTAATGGTAAATATTGAACCTTCTCCTACTTTGCTCTTGACCCCGATGGTCCATCCCATCTTGTCAAGAATACTCTTCACATAATACAGCCCGATGCCATAGCCCCGGACATCTTGACGGTTGCCATGTGACACTCGGTAGAACTTATTGAACAGATAAGGAATTGATTTGGACGGAATGCCGATACCATTGTCACTGACCGAAATTTCTTTGTAATGGCACGTTATGGATATCTCAACGCTATCATCGGAGTATTTGATTGAGTTGTCGATAAGATTGTTCAGCACATTGGCAAAGTGAGTCTTGTCTGCCTTGACTGATACTTCCTCTGCAATATTCACATTGATAGATATATTCTTGTCGCCTCTCATGCGCTGTGCAGTAGCGATTTCTTCTACAAACGGGCGTAATGGAATTTCCTCAGGTTTTAGCTTCATCATCTTACGGCGCTCCATGCTCATGGCAAGGACGTTCTCTACCAGTTCTCCGAGCCTTCTCAGCTGCTTGTTTGCAATCGTAAGATACTTCTTCTTTTTATCAGGATCGTTATCGATGTCATAATTGAGTAGGGCATCGTTTGCCGAATATGCTATCGCGATTGGCGTTTTCAATTCATGAGTCATATTGCTGACAAAATCATCTTTCATTTCCTCTATTGTGCGAAGACGTGACACCGTGCGGAACAGATACAGGAACGCTAAAGAGAATACAACCATTAGAAGGAAAACGGAGACAATGACTCCGGACATTTCAGAAACGATATGACTGGTTAGAGGTGTCATATATGCCCTATAATGCATATCTGATTGCGGATTGAAACATAGTCTAAAGACATCGAATCCGGACTTATTTTTAGGTACGTGGATATTTCCGCAAAGTATCTCATTTTTCGAGTTCGTTATCTCTACGGCAAGAAATTCAGGATGTATATGCCTGTCGGCGAGACGTTCCATCAGAATGCTGTCCATTATGGTAAGATTGAAATCCACGTAGGGATCCATGGCCTCATGCATCTGTTGACTCATGTCGTTGACCATCTGGTTGGTATATGAACGGTCGCGTCGTAAAGGCTTTTTATTAACGCGTGTTTCGCCGTCCCCGTTTTGGGAAGTTGTCACAAAATTGCCGTCGGCATCCTTGATTCCGGACACCTGACGGTATCCTTTTACTATGGTGTCACCATTTTCGATGCATGCTTGTTCTGCCGCAATCGTAGCGCGATTGGCTCTGTCAGCACGTTCCCAC
>CAMYSW010000340.1:0-3520 GCA_947297425.1 uncultured Porphyromonadaceae bacterium | reverse complement strand
GCTCTTTACGATATTCATGCTTCTTCTTGATGTTCTTGTAAGTTTTATTCAGGCATATGTATTCACACTCCTTTCGGCATTGTTTATATCTATGGCAGTGGTGAAAGAGCATGAGCATGAGGTTAAGGAACATGAGGGCGATGCTCAGAAGGAACTTCAAGATCTTAAAGAAATTGAAGAAGGGAAAGCAGCGATGCGCAAGCTTGCCCATGAAATGGACGTATAATTGCTACGACATTTAAAATAAAGAAATAATTAATAAATAACAATTTAAAAAATCTGAATTATGTTATCAACTATTTTAGCAGAACTTTCCCTGCAGCCTATCGCAGGACTCGGCGCAGCTCTTGGCGCAGCATTGGCAGCAATCGCAGCCGGTATCGGTATCGGTAAGATCGGTTCTTCCGCAATGGAGGCTATTGCACGTCAGCCGGAGGCTGCAGGTGATATCCGAAGCAGTATGATCGTAATCGCGGCTCTTATCGAGGGTGTTGCGCTCTTCGCGGTTATCGTATCAGCTTTGGCATTGTTCATTAAATAAATAGGCACTAATGGAATTATTCACGCCCGATTTTGGCTTGGTATTCTGGATGTTCATTGCGTTCATCCTGCTTTTCCTTGTGTTGGCAAAATGGGGTTGGCCGGTGATCATCAAGATGATGGATTCCCGCGCAGCCACCATCGACCAGGGCGTGGAAGACGCCAAGCAAGCCAAAGAGCAACTCGACAATGCCCGTGAAGAGGCAAAGAAATATGTCGTGGAGGCTCAGGCGCGTCAGGCAGAGATGTTGCGCGAGGCAGCACGCATGAAGACCGAAATCATCGAGCAGGCAAAGAATGAAGCCGCCGATGCTGCACGGAAAGAAATGGATGCTGCGAAAGCCGCCATCGAGCAGGCACGCAAAGAAGCCGAGTTGCAATTTAGAAACGAAGTTGGCAAATTCTCGATAGATATCGCTGAGAAGATGGTCAGAAGCCAGATGAAGAGCGATAAGGCTCAGACAGAGCTTGTCAACAAATTATTGGACGAAATAGAGAAAAACTGAAAGTAGATGGTTTCCGGACTAATACCTCACCGCTATGCCAAGGCATTGTATAAATTTGCGTTGGAAAGCAACAAGGCAAGCGAAGTTTATGAAGAGATGAAGCTTGTTGTGGAGTCTTTTCAGCGTAATGCCGAACTGGAGAAAGTGTTGTCAAATCCTTTCGTGGATGCGGCAGACAAAGAGAAAGTGCTGTTGTCAGCGGCGGGCAATAAGCCCGGAGAGGACTACCGACTGTTTGTGAAGCTCATCCTCGATCATAAGAGAGAGGAATACGCCTATCTTATGGCGCTCGCTTATCGCGATATCTACCGCAAGGATAATAATATCTCGCAAGTTAAAATCACCACGGCGGCGGAACTTCCGGATGCCGAGATGAAGAAACTTCAAGCGGTAGTTGAGGGTGCATTTAAAGACTCTAAGTTTGAGTATACGTCAGAAGTGAATCCTGATATTATCGGTGGCTTCATGATTGATGTAGACTCCACGAGAATGGATGCCTCCGTGAGCGGCGAACTTGCACAATTACGTCAAAATCTCTTAAGAAGCAATTAAAAAGATGCTCAATCCCAGCGAAATATCAGATGTTTTAAAACAAGAGCTCGAAAACATCAATTCAAAAGTCAAATTTGAAGAGGTAGGCACGGTGCTCAGCGTCGGTGACGGCGTTGCGCATGTCTACGGACTCGAGAATGTGAGAAGCAACGAGCTTGTGGAGTTCGAGAACGGTGCAAAAGGCGTTGCCCTCAACCTTGAGGAGAGCAATGTCGGTGTCGTGCTTCTCGACAAAGTAAATTCAATAACCGAGAACATGTCTGTAAGGCGCACGGGAGAGATTGCGTCTATTCAGGTGGGTGAGGGGCTTCTCGGGCGTGTGATCAACATGCTTGGAGAACCAATCGACGGAAAAGGTCCGATCGAGGGAAAACTCATCCCTCTCCCCTTGGAGCGAAAGGCGCCCGGCGTAATATTCCGCCAGCCTGTGGTTCAGCCGTTGCAGACAGGTATCAAGGCTGTTGACTCGATGATTCCTATCGGTCGCGGTCAGCGTGAGCTTATCATCGGTGACCGTCAGGTGGGTAAGACGGCTATTGCCATTGACACTATCATCAATCAGAAGGAGAACTATGAGGCAGGCAAGCCTGTGTTCTGTATATACGTAGCTATCGGACAGAAGGCTTCAACTGTTGCAGCTATCGTTAACACGCTCACTAAGTATGGCGCGATGCCTTATACCGTGGTAGTTGCCGCGAATGCGTCAGATTCAGCGTCAATGCGTTATTACGCACCGTTTGCAGGTGTTGCTATCGGTGAGTATTTCCGCGACTCGGGGCGTGACGCTCTTATCGTATATGATGATCTTTCAAAACAGGCAGTGGCATACCGCGAGATCTCGCTTATCCTCAAGCGTCCTTCAGGTCGTGAGGCTTATCCGGGTGATATCTTCTATCTCCATTCACGTCTTTTGGAACGTGCCGCTAAAATTATCGGTGACCAGAAAGTTGTGGAGAATATGAACGACCTTCCTGAGGTAATGAAACCTATGGTAAAGGGTGGAGGCTCTTTAACGGCACTTCCGATCATCGAGACTCAGGCGGGTGACGTGTCTGCGTATATCCCGACTAACGTAATCTCAATCACCGATGGTCAGATCTTCCTTGAAACAGGTCTTTTCAATCAGGGTATACGTCCTGCTATCAACGTAGGTATTTCTGTATCGCGTGTTGGTGGTAATGCCCAGGTGAAGGCAATGAAGAAGGTGGCAGGTACGCTTAAGATCGCGCAGGCTCAGTATCGCGAGCTTGAATCGTTCACAAAATTTGGTGGCGATGTGGATCCTGTAACGGCAAAAGTGATTGATACCGGCCGTAAGAATCAGCAGCTTCTTATTCAGCCTCAATATCATCCCTGGCCTGTGGAAAATGAGATTGCAGTCATTTTCTGTGGTGTAAATGGACTTCTTGAAAATGTGCCTCTTGAGAAAGTGGGACAATTCCAGGAGCAGTTCCTCCAGATGTTGCAGATGAAATACAGGAAAGAGGTGCTTGACGAACTTCGTCAGGGCAAGCTCACAGATGATGTTTCCGAGAAGCTCACCAAGTGCGCTAAAGAGGTATCGGATTCTTTGAGTGCAATAAATTGATCCTCTAAAACATAAAAAAATACTTAATGGCAACCCTTAAGGAATTAAAAATACGTATCGGTTCTGTAGCATCGAGTGAGAAGATAACCGGCGCCATGAAGATGATTTCTTCTGCGAAAGTGCATAAGGAGGAGCAGAGTCTGCGCCGCCTTAAGCCTTTCAAGGACCAGATAAAGTCTATCATGGGTCATATTCTCTCAACAGGTGAAAATTTCAATTCCCCGCTTATTGAGCCGAGGGAAGTGAAGAGAGTCGGTATTGTGGTCTATGGTTCGGACGATGGTCTCTGCGGAGCTTATAACATTAATATCTTCAAGGGTCTTCTTATCGAGAT
>CAMYSW010000339.1:0-3525 GCA_947297425.1 uncultured Porphyromonadaceae bacterium | reverse complement strand
CCAAGGCACACAGGTGCTTCTGCTCACGAGGGTTTCACCTCCGTAACCGGCAACATTCTATTCGTCTTCCCAGTCAAGATAGAAGTCATCAGCCGTGTAACTTTCCTCCTTAAAGCGGGAAAGTTCGCGGCTGTCTCTTTTAGTGGGACGGCCCAATCCCTTGCGACGATCCACAAATCCCGAGATTTTAGTCATCTCGAGCAGTTCATATTGTTCGGGAGACGTTATATTCTCCAGATACTCGGGTACGAGTTTCGCTCCCAGACGGTTTCCCGTCACCTTAAGCACACGGAATGAATATGTGATCGGAGGCTTCCTCACATCGATCACGTCTCCCTCCTTTATAGATCGGGAAGGCTTCACCGACACTCCACCGATCATCACTCGTCCCTTTTTGCATGCATCCGTAGCTATTGTCCGTGTCTTGAAGACACGCATCGCCCATAACCACTTGTCTACTCTCTCTTCCATAATCTATATCAAAACCTAATGCCTAAAACCTAAAGCCTAAAGCCCAAAACCTCACCCATTATAATGTGTCATTGCGAAGTCAGGACCGGAAAGGCAAAATGCCTTCACAGCTTCAGATGCCTTCTTCAAGACTTCGGGCATTTTCGCCATCTCTTCAGCCGGAAATTTCCCTAAAACATAATCCACCTGTCCCCCTTTTGGGAAATCATTCCCTACTCCGAAACGTAAACGGGAATAATTCTGTGTTCCCAATTCCGATGCGATATTCTTCAGTCCGTTATGACCGGCATCGGAACCTTGCTTGCGCATACGGATCGCACCGAAAGGGAGCGCTATGTCATCCACAATAACCAGGAGGTTTTCCAGCGGCAGCTTCTCCTTGTTCATCCAAAAACGCACGGCAACCCCACTAAGGTTCATGAATGTGGAAGGTTTTAACAACATTAACTCACAATTCTTCACCCTAATCTTTGCCATATCTCCATAGCGACACGAGCTGAACGCCACACCAGCCTCCTCTGCCATATAGTCGCCAAGCATGAAGCCTGCATTATGACGCGTTGCGACATATTCAGGTCCGATATTGCCCAGACATGTAATCAAAAATCTCTTCATATGCTCTTCCCTTTCAGATTCAGATTTGCTTCCGAATAATTTTCTCCAAAACATCCTATAAAACAAGTAAGTAAAAAACCACCCTCCCGAAGAAGGGAAGGTGGTCTGTAATAATCGTGAATACCGTATTACTCTGCAGCCTTGGCAGCAGCACCACGAGCGGCACGTGTAAGCTGAACGGCGCAAACTACTGCGTTCTTAGCGTTCATCAGCTCAAGACCCTCATAGTGAAGATCACCAACTGCAAGAGACTTGCCAAGACCGAGGTGATCAACATTGATCACGAGACGCTCAGGAATCTCATTGTAAGTAGCTTTAACTTTAAGCTTACGCATAGACATAACGAGCTTACCACCGGCTTTAACACCCTCTGCGTGACCTTCGATCTTAACAGGAACCTCCATTACGATAGGCTTGTCAGGATAAACCTCAAGGAAATCGATATGAAGCACAGTGTCCTTAACGGGCTGGAACTGCAGATCTTTCATCACAACTTTCTTAGTCTCGCCGTTCAAATTGAGGTTAACCTCGAAAATGTCGGGAGTGTAGATAAGTTTGCGAACATCCTCTGTCTTAACAACGATGTCTGTTGTGATCAAACCGCGTTTTGCATCGATCTCAACGAGCTTCTCACCGGGTTTGAGTGTGCCGGTGAAAGGAAGTTCAACAACAGCACCACCGTTTACAACTGCGGGGATCTTGTTCTCCTTGCGGAGTGCTTTAACCGATTTCTTACCCACTTCGATACGGGGCTCGGCATTCAAATCAAATGTCTTCATTTTCTTTTTTAAAATTTGTGTTACTCAAAATAAGTCTGCTCCGGCATATAATCGCCTAAGGGAGTGGTATCAGAGACACCTGCAAATTTCCCATCACACGTTTTGCTCAAAAGCGCCGCAAAGTTAACTCTTTTTAGCGACACTTCCAAATTATCCCCTGCCGCAAAGTTCATGTAGATGACAGAAACGACAATGGTCTTCGTTATCTGTCGGAACAAATGGCACCGTCGGGTCAAAAATCTCTGAAATAATGCCATTGACGCGTGAAAGGAACTCTTCATTTATCTGTTTATGCCCTTCAATCCTATCCTTACCTATCTTGGGAACAGTCTCTCCGTCGGTGGCGATACGTCCCACTTCATAAATAGAAACCTTGACATCCCGGTCCATCCCTTTGTCAAGATTCAACAGATTGGCATAGAGAAGAAGTTGAAATAGATTCTTGGCTGTATATTCGCCATTGAATATGTCATCAAATTCAGTAGCTGTCACCAATCCGCCTCCTGTCTTGTAATCCACAATGCGCCAACGCTCCGCAGCGGTTCCGGGATTCATTATATCCAGACGGTCTATGGCGTATTTCATGTTGACTTTCCTGCCGGGAATAAATTCCCATTCATACAATCCGGTCATTTCCCCTCCTGCCAATTCAAAGGGCGTCAATGTCCCGTCATAACGAAGGATGTCCCTCACCTGCCCTTCCAACTGGCGGGCAACCATAGCGGCAGCCCCTTCTATAGGCAAATCAAGATCATTACCGCTTCTTTTGAAATGTTCCTTATTAATTGAACGGCGTAATTCCAGGCGTATCAAGTCGCGGTCTTCAAGCATCGCCATTATCCGCTCTCCGGTTATCATTATGCGGTCAGCCAGAAATAATTTCCGGTCTTTCTCCGGGAAATAAAGACGCAGCATCGTATCATGAACTATATTTCCCTGGGTAATAGGATCTATATAATCACTGTCTGACGGATCTGTCTTAAGGTTGGCGATAACTTCATAATAAAACTTCACCTGGCAATCACCGTATTTGCGCAATGCCGATGCCGAGAAATTGCGGCCTGAGCAGGGTTTTGCAAATTCCTCTATCTTGGACATAACGGAGGATGTCTTCTCTATCGGTTTCATGACAGAGACCGTGTCGGTGAGGAGGAAGCGACAGTCTTCATACTTGATCCCGTTGCGGGCATAAAGATAACGTAACTGCATGAGATATCTCGATTCTCCACCCGACCGCATGCCTTCACCGCTGCGGGCATCATAAATCAAGGTCACAGACTTCGCTCTGGATATCATGCGGTAGAAATAATATGCAAAAAGGCGTTCCTGATAGTTGGCATAAGGGAGTCCGTACCCGTGACGCAAGGAATCAGGGATAAATGTAGCACGTCTCGCCTTTCGCGGCATGACACGGTCATTGAGCGAAAGAATCACCAGATGCTCGAAATCGAGAGCACGGGTCTCAAGAAGACCCATGACCTGCAAACCTTCAAGCGGCTCACCTTCAAAGGTTACATGCTCTCCGGCAAGGAGCTTGTCAACCATATAGAACACTCCCTGCAGCCCCATCTCCACACCGTGCTCCTCAGCTGCCCATTCCAACCGCCTGAGGGCATCCCTGTATAAAGCAATGTGGGAACGGTCAATCCTTGATTTAACA
>CAMYSW010000338.1:0-3530 GCA_947297425.1 uncultured Porphyromonadaceae bacterium | reverse complement strand
ATATACCTCCTGACAGTGGTACGCAATCGCACCAAGTTCAAACCCAACCTGTTTTACGATAGTCTTGTACTCCTTTGGATTCAGCTTATTGCCGCTCGGAGATACATCAATCAGTCTTCTAATAAGACCTGATTTCGCATCCGTAATCTTCACCGGCTTATTTGTACCCATAAAAAGAAAACACTTAAACCGATTGGCGTAAGTGGATTTGAACTTTTCATTTACTGTCATTAACTCATGAGAGACCAAGCTGTTCAGCCTTGTGTTGTCCTCTATCCGCGACAAATCGCCATCGTGCTGAATTGCTACAAGAGGATTGCTCTTAAATGCCTCCAATGCAAATGAATTGCTGGCAGAACCAAGAGCCTTAGCGTCAAACACGGAATAATATCCCTCGAAAAGCTGCTGAATGATATTCAGAACAGTAGACTTACCTGTTCCGGCTGCTCCGTATAAAACCATAAACTTCTGCAATTTCTTTGAATCACCGGATACAACAGAGCCAATCGCCCATTCAATTTTGCGCCTTTCTTCCTCGGAATATAATACAGACATCAGCTTATCGTAAGCAGACAAATCGCCAGCTTCAAGCGGATAGTTCAGCTTTTTACTGGCGTAATCTTTTTTATTTGTAGGCGTGTTTGAAAATATAAGTTTCTCGTCCAGCATATGGAAAGAATCCCTTAACTGCTTTTGGCAATATTTATGCCACGAATCAATCATGCCGGACTCAGCATCCCACATATGAAGGACTTTGATAATATCGGAGTCAAAGCGTTGGCGGTTCTCTTCAGCATATCTATCCAGTTCGCGGTCGATGAGCTGTAACGCATCCTGCTCATCCGTAGACCATAAACCGCGTTCTTCAATCCAGATAGCGTAGAAATCACCGCCTCTTATCATAAGATCGCCGCTTTTCTTGATAATGAACTTTGGATAGATTTCTATAACACCACGCTTTTTACTACGTGTCGAAATCGTTAAAAAGTCGATCATTTCATTACCTTTTCTCCTTTCCTCCATTGATAAAGCTTTTGACCGTTTCAAACCTCCAGTCATCTTTTCCGTTACAGGTGAACACAAATTCCTGTTTATTTGTCTGTCTCACACGTATACTGTTCTTACCATTCGGAAACCATACTTCTGTCTTCTCACCTGCATATTGCGGAAAATATAATTCAAACCATTTGTATACATCTCCATGTGCCATTCGGTACCTCCAAACTCATACAAATTGATCCAGATACCAGCACATCTGATACCAAATCTCAACCGTTCGCAAATCCCGGCTGCAATGCTCTACGGTGAACAAACCGCCCTCGCCATTCCGTGCATATCGCCGATTCAGAAACCGTTCAATCACTTCGTTTGCATAATCCTCATCAAACTTTGCGTCCGTCATAGAACCTAAACCGAGATTTACAATCATGTTCCAGAACCACTGGCCTGTCCTGTTGCCAATATCCGGATCATCCATGATATGTTCTTCACAACGAATAGCGAGGGCGATCATCATCTCCAAAACACTACAAGGCCGATTATCCAAATATGTTGCGATTTCGGAATTCTCGTATGAATTCTCGTAACCGAAACGATATCGTAAGTCTATCCCATCGCCCTCACGGTTTCCGTCCATAGGAATCGTATAAGAAAACTCCACACGATTCAGGAACCGTAAAAGTTTACGATAAGACAGACTTTTGAAATATCGCCGATCCAATACGAGCTGGCACATCCATTTAAAATACTTGTTATTCAGCTCGCTCCTTGTCATTTATGCCTCCCTTTGGTGCGGACGTTCTTTCTGGGCTTCAGAATAAGTCCGTTCGTCCATAAGAATCTCGTAGTCGCATCTCAATCTGTCATTTCTTACAAAGACAGAGTCATCCTCAAACTCACCAAAGTGAGTCAAAGATTCCATGCCGACTACATCGTCCACATCCTCAATTTTGTCGCCCCCATCATCTACCAGAACCTGATCCGCATAGTATGTAAGGCTTATTGTGTCGTAATCTTCAAACTCGCCAAACTCATCCGGCGAGATTACATAAGGCGTGTTTTCCGCCATCTCTGTTCCCTCCGGTACATAACCCTCATTCCTCAATATCCCCGCATAGGTGGAAATATCAGGCTTCGCTTCAAATTTCTCCACCCTTGCCTCTGTACTCGGCTGCGGTTCAACGGTTATTTCAACATCAGCGCCGCTCTGTTCTCGCTTTGAAAATATCTCTTTTACAGAGTTAATTTCCTCCTCGGCAATCCGCTCATATTTCTTTTTCGCAAACTGCCACGTAACGACAGAACCCGCCGCTGCTCCGAGGACAAATATAACAAGTCCTGTTACTTTACTCATCACTCATGTCCTCCCTTCTTATTGTCATCACCGTGAGTGCCAGCCCGGTAAACAACATAGACACACTCAAAAGGATACCCCCGGTGATGTGTCTTTTCTTAGGGGTATCCAGTACATAATCCAATATAGAAATTGTTCTTTCAAATCCTTCCATCATCTTACACCCTCCTGCCATCTGATAAGAGCGCAACGCCCCCAACAAAGCAAACCCCGGCCAGCGCCGCAAGGGTATAAGATACGATTGCTGATAAAAAATTACTCATAATTTTCTCCTTTCATTCATAGCTTGAAAAATAGTGGTTTCCTAGTTGAAACATTGGAACGCCATACTTGCTGTACTCCCCGGCTGTGAAGAATATAACATCGGTATTTGTGCGAGACAGTAATTCTTCTTCAACGAGTTGACAAATATCATCCCTCACTTCGCACCGGTCAACACGTCCGTTCCAGATTGACGAGAATTGGTTTCTCTGATAGATAACATCGTAAACGTTATCCGGGAAATGCTCGGAATCCATACGGTTGAGAATCGCATCGATTACAAGACGTTTTCCATCTTCACATTCGCCCTCGGCTTCTGCCATCGTAACGAGAGCAATCAAAGAAATATCCTCATATGGCAATAATGATTCTTCCTCTTCTTCCAAAGGTTTTATAGTTACTATCGGTGATGCATCGATAAATATAGGTTCAGGAACCACATTATGCACCGTAACATTACCTGCATACACAACTTCGTCTTCCACAGAGATATCACTATGAAAAAACATAATAACCGATAAAAGAAGAGCAGCGATCATGGTTACTTTACGCATGTGAAAACTCCCTTCAAAATATAATTAGACTATCCTCATCTCTTTTGGGCCAAGACAAGGATAGTCTGTCATTGCCCGGCACCAATCGTCTCCTGAACCGATACCATCGAGCCCATCCATTCACATCATCTCCCAGATGTTGCCGTCAACATTGAAATCCAACAGAATCGCCGGATCGAGTCCGTTCGCAAAATCGGAATAGCTCAGATTGTCCGTATACAGTCCGAAATCAACGTAATTGTCACCGACCGGATTGTCTTTGTCATAAACCCAACCCACGACCTGACCTGCTTTGGTGCGAGGAAGTCCAAGCATCTCATATACATCATTCAGAAACAGACGCTTTTTCGCCCTGAGCAGAT
>CAMYSW010000337.1:0-3536 GCA_947297425.1 uncultured Porphyromonadaceae bacterium | reverse complement strand
GACCTTCAGAGTGCGAACATAATGAAATTCTCTCCTTATGCCTCCATGTATGATAAGGAGACCGGTGAATTGCTTCAGTTCCCCATGGGTGGCACCAACAGGTTCCAACCTTTCCAGAACCAGTTCTTCTATCAGAACTATGAAGAGCTTGAGAAGGGTTACATGGTCTTGAACTCTAAGTTTTTTGCAAAGGTGACACTTCCGTTCGGAATATCATACCAGTTCAACATCTCGCCGCGTTATCAATATTTCTGGGACCGTTACTTCATGAGCGCAGATCTTCCCGAATCGGCAAAGAAAGACCGGGGTGTGAACCGCGAGTGGGGTAAGAGATTTGACTGGTCACTCAACAATACAATCAACTGGGATTATACATTCGCTGATGTTCACCATGTAATGGTTACTCTCGCTCAGGAGGCGGAAGATCGTAAATATTGGAGCGACCGTATAGAGGCTCGCGGTTTTGACCCCACTGACGCCCTCGGTTTTCACAACACCCAGAACGCTACAAAGGAACTTTCCAATTTCAGCACTAATGACACCCATGAGAGTGCGGATGCCCTCCTTGCCCGTGTTTTCTATGGCTACGACAACAGATATATGTTCACGGCATCCGTGCGTCGTGACGGTTATTCGGCTTTCGGACAGAACTATCCGCATGCCACATTCCCATCGTTGGCTGTTGCATGGAACTTTGCCAATGAGAAATTCATGGCTCCTATCTCCGATATATGGAGTGCCGGTAAATTACGTCTCTCCTGGGGTAAGAATGGTAACCGTGATCTCGGCAACCCCTATATCGCCCTTGCCAACTTAGGTTCCGGACAAGGTAAGACCATGAATTATCTCGGTCCTGACGGAGAAGTGATTTCTGACCTCAAATATTTAACAATGAGCCGTATGGCTAACCCGGATTTGCGTTGGGAGAAAACAGAAGCTTTCAACGTCGGTCTTGACCTTGGATTCTTCAACAACCGTCTCAATATCAGTGCAGACTGGTATTACAAGAAGACCAACGACATGATTATGAAGATGGCACTTCCTCAATTCTCCGGCTTCACAGAGGTTGCAACCAATATCGGTCGTGTTGACAACACCGGTGTCGAGCTTTCCATCAACTCCCTCAATATCGCCAACAACATATTTGAATGGAATACCACCTTTACTTTCTCTTACAACAAGAACAAGATCCGTCATATCGACTATCAGATGGAAAACGTGCTTGATGAGAATGGCAACATCATAGGTCAGAAAGAGATAGACCAGCCCAGCAAGGGATGGTTTGTGGGTCAGCCTATAGGTGTGATCTGGAATTATAAAGTTGACGGTATCTGGCAGGCAGATCAGGCTGAAGAGGCAGCCAAGGTGGGTCAGAAACCCGGTGACTACAGAATTGAGAACTATTATACGGGTGATGATATCGTAGATCCCGAAACGGGTGAGCGCACGCCGGTGTATAATGACAAGGACAAACAGTTCCTCGGTGTGTCATATGCACCCTGCTATCTCAGCATGCGCAATGACTTCACGTTGTGGAAAGATTTCACGATAAGCTTCACTTTCTATTCGAAGCTCGGTCACAAGTCGCAGAGTTGGGCATATGCTAATAACGACAATGCTTCAGACATAATCGTCCATGGTCTCAACACTTATGAGAAAGAGTATTGGACACCGGAAAATCCAAGCGATTATTTTGCTCGCCTTAATGCCCGTGGACCTAATGGTGCAACAAGCGTTCCTCGCGTGATCAACCGTAATTTCCTTCGTCTCTCCGACTTGACATTCGGTTACACTCTTCCCCGCAAATGGACACAGAAGGCATACATGGAGAGAGTGCGCGTTACATTCGGCATCAAGAATCTTTTCACCATCAATCCTCCCCAATGGAGCTATGGCGATCCTGAGGATGGATACGGACTCGGCACAAGGCTCTTCAATTTCGGTATAAACGTAACTTTCTAAACACGACCTAACAATTAAAGAAAAGAAATAATGAAAACATTATATAGCAGAATTTTCAGATTCGCCGCTCCGGCTGTCATGGTTGCTGCTCTCGCAAGTTGTTCCGACGACTTCCTGAAGCCGGATCCTATGTCGGAGTTCGAGCCGGGTGCCACTTTCTCTACCGAATCGGGTATCCAGGCGGCAATGGCAATGGCTGACCGCCATTTGGGGCGTATGTTCATTGACCTTGGCAACACCAACTCAATGGGTATGCTCAGTGACCTTCTGTATTCCGAGACGACGGTTGCCGCCAAGACGGATATGGGATCGGCAAATATCCGCGCGAACTTTGCCGATAACGTTACCCCTTCATCATGGATGGAGACCGGCAATAATTCGGGTGCTGAGATAGGATGGGTATGGAACGACATGTGGGATCATGTTAAATATGCCAACACTATCCTTGACTATATCGATAAGGTTGAGACTCTTTCGGAGCAGGTTAAGAACGAATATAAAGGCCGTGCCCTTTTCCATCGTTCCTGGGCTTTCTATAACCTGACTTTCTGGTATGGCAACATACCTCTTGTCACCACTCTCCCTACGGGTCCGAAAAAGAATTATCGTTCATGCCCGCAGAGCGAGATAATCAAGAAGCTTGTTGAAGACTTGAAACAGGCTGTGGAATGGGTTCCTTCGCAGGATAACATGACTCAGTGGGGTTCTATCAACAAGGAAGCTTGCCGTCATCTTTATATCAAGGTGCTTCTTGCCGACGGTCAGTTCCGCGAGGCTGAGAACCAGGCTAACATCCTTATTGACCAAAGCGGTCGTTCACTCATGCGTTCGTCTTTCGGCAAGGATATCAAACCGGGAGAGTCCAACACCTGGAAAGTGGAACGCAATGTGATCTGGGACCTTCATCGTCCTGAAAACAAGATCATGGCGGCAAACACCGAGTATATCCTCGGTTTTGTGAATGTTTCCGAACAAGCATTTCAGAAACTCGTGTGGGCGCGCACATTGTTCCCGCATTATCGCGGCAATATCCTCACTGCCGACGGAGCTTCGGGCAACGGACTTCTTTATCTTGCCCGCAACGATGGCAATTATTCTGTGCAGACAGACTGGTTGCGTGCCACCGGTCGCGGTATCGGCGTGACACGTCCCACAGACTGGGCGCAACGTACTCTCTGGGTATATCCCGGTTTCGATGGCGATCGTGAGGACCATCAGGATCTCCGTCATAATCCATCCGTGGGTAACTGGCTCCGTATGGAAGATATGACTTATGACAATAATAAATCGAAGTGGTACGGTAAGAACCTAATGCTTTATGCTCCCGAAGACGTGATAAGCAAAAGCGGCAAGGTGATCAGGGAGAAAGGACAGCTTTTATGTACGGACACTATCCGCAGTTGGTTCGATATCCCTTATTATAAGACATATATGCTGGATGCGGAGAAAGAGGCTAACTTAGGGTCTAACGATTTCCAGGGAGCTTCTCTCGGTGCTAATGGTAATTGCTATATTTTCCGTCTTGCCGAGACATATCTTCTTCGTGCGGAGGCAAAGTTATATCAGGGTAATGC
>CAMYSW010000336.1:0-3542 GCA_947297425.1 uncultured Porphyromonadaceae bacterium | reverse complement strand
TCTGGTCATCCATACCGGCTCACGCAATCTTGGCAAGCAGGTGGCCGACATTTACCAGAATCGCGCTATCAAACATCTAACTGAAGGTGCTGATGAATTTGAGGAAACCATCAAGCGCACTATCGAGGAATACAAAGCCGCCGGTCGCCGCTCCGAGCTTCAAAGCGTAATCAAGCAAATGCGTAAGTCTCAACAGGATGCAGAGCCGATGCTTCCTCGTGACTTGTGCTATGTTGAGAATGATGCTCGTGAAGACTATCTCCACGATATGCGTATCTGCCAGCGTTGGGCCGTCCTCAATCGTAAACTCATATCGTTGTTGCTTTTGAAATTCTTCCCTAATGTAAATATTGTTGAAGAATTTGAGAGCATCCACAACTATATCAGCAACAACAATATAATACGTAAAGGTTCTATTTCGGCAGCCGAGGGAGAGCGTTGCATCATACCGTTGAATATGCGCGACGGTTCATTGCTTTGCACCGGCAAAGGTAATCCGGATTGGAACTACTCGGCTCCACATGGGGCCGGACGAGTCCTGAGCCGTACACAGGCTTACGCGCAAATCAAGATGGAAGACTTTGAGGCTTCGATGGCAGGAATCTATTCCGAGAGTGTCAACGATTTTACCCGCGATGAGTCGCCGATGGTTTACAAACCGGCAGATGAGATTATCGCCAACATTGGCGATACAGTCAGCATTGACACAATTATACGTCCAATCTTTAACTTCAAAGCATCATAATGAAATCATTTACCATGGACCCGGTTGATGATTTTTTGAAATCCAAGCTAAATCAGCCAGACTTCAAACCACTTACCCCCTATGAGGCAAAGATTGCTCAAAAACATCTTGAACCCATAGTTGCCATATTACTTAAAGGTTGTGGGTGGGAGGACGATTTCTGTGTTTTATTTGGTACTAATGGAAAGATAACCCTATATCTTCGTATAGCATATGTGGCCGCATGTTCCATCGAAGGCAATTGGGAGCATATCAAGCAGAAGATACCCGAAATTGTTCAATATGCGACTGTTGCCAAGGAGCTCAGGAGTCATAGGGATATATCTTTATTTTGGATTGACAAAAGAATAAAAGATTTGGATTGGAAAAAATTTGAACTTGTATTGTCAAATGCGACAAGCGAGGATTAACTTAGCCGATGTAATTATGGACAACAATTCAAAAATAATGATATTTGGCGGTGTGGAATATAACGAGCCTTTAGCCGACATCTCTCACCTTTCACAACGCGATATGGATAACTTAAAACACAAAGCACTATGCGCATTCGGAACTTATGGCTATGAGAAATTCGAATCAGATGAGGAATTTGAACAGGCTTTGGCATGTGTGGTTCCTCACTACTGGGGTATGGAAGAGGAGATGACTGAGGCTGAAAAAATAGAAATCGCAGCTTACCATCGTGGACTTTATTATCACAAAAAGAGATTTCGTATATGGAAAAAAGAAGTGCTCGACCCGATGGTGAAATCTATGGCAGATTATGCGCTCGAATCGCCTCAATATGACGCGCGCTTCTTACTCGGGTTGGAAATGAGAAAGATGGAGTGTATGGATGCCTACTTCTCACATTCTGTAACTTCGGATTCCAATGGCGATTATCCCGGTAGTCGTTGGTTACGTCTCTGCATAAAACTTCTTAAACTTCTTACTGACCCGTACCGTATCACGGAAGATGAGGTATTGTATATGAACATTAGGAATGTCAGGTATAAGGGTAGTGATAAGGATTTGGCGCATTTCAAATCAGAAACGGATAAAGATTTGAAATTGAATGCTGGCAGAGATATTTATTGGCACAAAGCTTATCATCTTTATTGCCATATCCGGGAATACGCTCTCCATACTTGGTGGGACTAAGCATCAACGTAATTTTATACAATGACGGTTAAAGAAGTTTTCAAAAAAAACAATGATGATAAATTATTGGAAGCGGCTTATAGCCTCGGTTTGCTTGATTATGAAAACGAGCAGCATGAGGTGTGCAGACGTTGTATGTTGCAAATTGCGAGACGCTGCCGTAAGGCTACAAATCTCAGTAATGCACATAAAAGAATAATTCCGGACTGGGAATTCTGGATAACAGATACGATTTGGATTAATTATATAATTCAGGATTCACATATAACTACTCCTCCTTGGCTGGAAACTATTTACGGTCCATTAATATTGACATCTCTTCGCTCTATCGAATGTCCGGTTGGTCTTAACACCTCCGAAATAGCGGCAATAATTGCTTATTGTTTAGTGTCAGAAATGGATTTGATACAGGCGACTCATTGACATAAATGATTATATCTATCTTATTTCAGGGAAAAGCGATTTCAAATTAGTTTTTCGATTCTGTATCATAAAATGCGACATGTTTACGTTAACTTTGTAGCGAATAATCAAATCCAACCGACAAAGAAATAGCCCCATGACTCAATTACAGAAATACACTTGGCTGATAGAGACTATCAGACGTGCCGGGAAAATCTCGCATAGAGATTTATCCGACAAATGGGAGCGGTGCAAAGATTTAAGTGACTGCAAGCCGCTCCATCGCGCTACATTCAACCGCTGGCGCGATGCAATTTTTTCGCAGTTCGGAATAATTATCGACTGTCAGCGTGTCGGTGGCTATCTCTATTTTATCGCAAATCCGGAAGACATAGATGAGGACGAGCTGAAAAAGTGGATGCTCGACTCCTTTGCCGTTGGTAATCTGATTGGAGAGAACCTTTCGCTGAAAGATAGGATTCTCGTTGACCAGATTCCGTCAGGTCGTGACCACCTTACCACTCTATTGGAGGCAATGAAGGAAAATCGAGTTGTCAATATAGAGTACAAGGCCTTTAAATACTCAAGGTCATTCAAAATTCCGGTTGAGCCATATTGTGTGAAACTTCATGAAAACCGCTGGTATATGCTTGGCCATAATCTGAGCAAAGATACAATCCGTTTGTATGGACTCGACCGCATTGAAACAATAGAGATTACAAATCAGGAATACAAATTGCCCAAAGACTTCTCAGCCTCAGAATATTTTTCTAATTACTTCGGTATCGTCATTGGAAAAGACGTGAAACCCGAACGAATTGTAATCCGATCAAACGCCGACCATACACCCTATCTTAAATCCTTACCACTTCATCACAGCCAAAAGTTGATAGAAGATAATGGTGAATATGCTGATTTTGAGTTGTATCTTGCACCCACATATGACTTTGTGATGAAACTGCTTCAAGTAGGAGCTATGATAGAAGTGATTTCACCAGTTTCGCTTCGCCGGACGATGAAAGGCTGGATTTCAGATATGCACGAACTTTATAAAAACGACTGACTATGCAAGACTTTGTTGCAATAGACTTTGAGACAGCCAATGGGCGACGCTCCAGCGTATGTGCAGTTGGTGTTGTAGTGGTTCGTGGAGGAGAAATTGTGGACAAATATTATAGCCTTATAAAGCCCGCCCCGAACTATTATACATACTGGACAACTGAGGTGCATGGGCTTACGCGTGAAGATACCGATG
>CAMYSW010000335.1:0-3542 GCA_947297425.1 uncultured Porphyromonadaceae bacterium | reverse complement strand
TCCCTTAAGTATGGAAACGCTCTCTACATCTTCCGGATTAATTTCCGAAGCTGCATTACCAAAATCCACCGGACTGTCGGCATTGGAATATGTGCCACCTGAGCCGGTGCCTGCATCTCCGGAGTTGATTGGCACGCCATCGACAACGAATAGTGCTTCGTTACTGCCGTAGTTCAGCGACTGATCTCCGCGGAGCACTACGCGCATAGAACCGTTTGGTCCGGATCCTGCACCTGTGGCACTAAGTCCGGCAACTTTGCCGTCAAGTGCGTTGAGCCAGTTGCCGGATACCGTATTGTTGAGATCTTCACCTTCGACTTTTGTGACAGCATAACCGAGAGATTTCTGCTCACGGGTGATACCCAACGCAGTGACGACAACTTCGTTAAGATTCACAGACGAAGAATTAAGGGTGATTTTTAGATCTTTCCCTTTTGTTGCTTTTGTTTCCGAGGGATTATAGCCAACATAGCGCGCAACGAGAACAGGATTTGCGGATGCAACACGGATAATGAACTTTCCATCCGTATCGGTTGACGCACCCAAATTTGTGCCTTTCACCATTACGGTTGCGCCGATGAGAGGTTCGCCTTTATCATCGACAACGATACCTTTTAAGTTCCAGCCCTTTCCCGGCTTTTTTTCTTCAGTCGGTGTCTCAGGTTGCTTTTTCACTTCCTTTTTTTGTTCGGAGGCAGGGGTGCGGGCAATCAGTATTTTTTTGTTCTGTACTTTTACTGAAGTTTCCGGCAATGCCTCTCTTAAGATTGAAGAAATCGGTTTGTTGACTGCCTTGATTGTGACACGGCGTTCGAGCGGTAGGTCCGCATCCGCATATGCGAACGTGTAGCTGCTTTTCTTCTCTATAATATTGAGAAGTTCCCTTACCGTAATGTTTCGGGCATCAAGCGAGATTGTTTCTTTTTGCGCAAGGGCGTGCTGCGTTCCTGCCAAAAGAAGAATCAATACAGGGATAAACCTGCATAGGGTTTTCAATTGATGAATCATTCTTTGAAATTAAGGTTACTTATGTATAATATGTTGTTTTCTACGCGATAATTAATATCGGTCAGATACGATATCACCGGCATTAGATCTTCCAGCGCGTCATTTTGGAGCGTCAGGGAAATTCGTTTGTTAAGATCGACATTCTTCTCAATTTCCAATTCTACGCTATATTTACGACTCAAAGTGATGAGTATATCTCCAAGTGGCTCGTTCTCAAGCTTTAGGCGGGGCTCTATCCACCGGCAATAATTTATGGCTGCGGTCTTCTCGACATTGCAGTCTCCGTTCGCACGGTTTAATACAAACCTTTGGTCGGGATAGATGGTGACAGGCTTCTTTATGTCTTTTCCTTCAACTTTAACTTTTCCTGTGAGCAACACAACTTCTTCTTTTGAAGAGAAGGAATAGTTTCGGACATCGAAAGATGTTCCCAGCACTTCGACTTCCATATCAGTGAGTTGGACAACAAAAGGATTTCCAGCATCTTTTGTTACATCGAAAAAAGCTTCTCCCTCTACGCTTACCCGACGTTTGCCATCAGACATAAAAGATTTTGAATCATATGTCAGGCGGGTGTCGGAATTGAGTCTCACATTCGTGCCGTCGGGTAGAGTAAACTCCCCTGTGGAGCCTTTTGCAGTGATAAGGATTGTTTCTTTATCCTCATTGGACTTGGTGGAGACATATGTCACGATACTCGTCAGACATACTGCTGCCACTACTGCAGCGTACCTGATAAGTTTACTAATGTTGAATTTCCGTGTTTTCCTTACTTTAGTACCGTTAGACGAGATATCATTAAGGAGCCGTGTCAGAGCCATAGGGTCGAAAGTCCCGCTATTTTTGCCAAATTCATTGTTCCAAATGGAAAGCATTGATGACGACAATTCCGGATCGTCTTCATGTTGCAGCATCCAGTCGCGAATGGCTATGCGGATATCATCCGGAACGGGCTGATGGTTATATATGAAATCCAATATCTTTTCGTAGTCCTTGTTCATAGCGGAGGCTTGGGCGAATTAATCTGAAAGGAGTTTGATGAGTTTATCGGGATGATCTGTGGTGATGTAATCCACGCCGAGGTCGATAAAATATTTCATATCTTCTTCGGTATTGGCTGTCCATACATTTACCTCAAGTCCGTGTTTATGGGCCTGTGATATCCATTCGGGATGATTTTTCAACACCTTTACGGAATAGTCGATACCGGAAAGCCCCAGTTTTTTAATTTTTTTTGGTGACAGGTCTCCATCAAGGTAAAATATTTTCACACCCACAGGAAATATCTTTTTAAATGTCATTGCCGCATTGAGGGAGAAGACGATTATATCCGTTCGGTCGACCACCCCATGTTTGCGTAATAGTTCAGAAATTTTTGATGCAGCCACATCTTCTCTGGAATAATCGGTGAGAGATTTCATCTCAAGCACCAAACGGGTAGAGGGGTGTTGGCGTACTTCCGCGAGGTATTCATCAAGAGTCGGGATTTTTTCACCGTTGGGAAGGGTGATAGAGCGTATCTGAGCGAAAGTGGCGGTTTCCATAAACAGTCCATGGAAATTTTTATCATGGTTGACAATGAGATGGTCATCGGTGGTTAACCAGACATCTATTTCAGAACCGAAACATCCTATCGAATCGGCTTTGGCAAAAGATGCGATTGTGTTTTGTGCGGAGTTTTCGGTGTCCCAAAATCCACGGTGTGCCACTACTTTTGTTTTAGCGCATACATCCGATACTGCCAGCGAGCTGATAAGTAAGCTTGGGGTTATAAGTAAATTTAAGATTCTCATGATGTTATGTTGTTGTGTAGATTTCTCGGTATATTGATTGGAAAATCATTGTAGGGTTTCCGTTCTATATATTAGACCCCTGAAAAATAAAATATGCTAATGAAAGTGAATAAAATTTTTAGAAAAAATAATTAAATCGTTTGCAAAAAATTTGGTGGAATAAAAAATATATGTTAGTTTTGCGACATCAAAATATTGTAATGGCAATATGTTTGATGAAGTTTTTTCATAGGATTAGATTTTTTAAGGTTTAGTTACGGCTTGTCGTGAGACATGCCGTAACAATTTTTTTATTATCTTTGCCCCATCAATTTTTTTAACAGCTTCTTATAATTACCATTGTTGCCATGAAAATTATATTAAAAAAGAACAGTGCCGCGGCAGCTGTGTCATGCGTTTTTGCCGCTTCGTTGTTTTATACTCAAGGTTCTGAGTGTAAGCGTCCAAACATCCTTTTCTGTGTGGCTGACGATGCCGGTCATTTCAGTGCATATGGACACAGGTGGGTCAATACGCCGAATTTTGATGACGTGGCGAGACGCGGCATACTCTTCGATAATGTTTTTACATGCAATTCCAAGTCTGCGCCCTCAAGAGCCTGTATGATTACGGGGCGTAACTCTTGGCAGTTGGAAGAAGCGGCAAATCATTGGTGCGAGTTTCCTCTTAAATTTGTAAGTTTTCCGGAGGCGTTGAAAGAAAACGGGTACGAAACCGGATATACGGGCAAAGGTTGGGGAC
>CAMYSW010000334.1:0-3547 GCA_947297425.1 uncultured Porphyromonadaceae bacterium | reverse complement strand
CTTAAAGACAACTATTTCATCTGAATGATACTACTTTCAAGTTGACACTAATATCACAAAATCACAATTATTTATCGTGCCGTTTACGATCTTGTAATATGCTATAATCCCTCTGAAAGGATTGAATACAGAATCGAAGATAAGAGCCTGCAACGGAGCTTCCGGATCTCCCTTCGGGGCGGGAACACGCTCCACGATAGCTTTAAGTATTTCGTCAATACCCATACCGGTTTTGCCGCTGGCACGTATCACCTCCTCAGGGTCGCAACCTAACAGGTCAACAATCTGATCCTCTACCTCCTCAGGCTTCGCGCTGTCAAGGTCACACTTATTGATCACCGGAATAATCTCCAGATCATTGTCAATAGCCATATAGAGGTTCGAGATTGTCTGCGCCTGAATACCTTGCGAGGCATCCACGATCAGCAACGCCCCTTCGCATGCAGCGATGGAACGCGATACCTCGTAAGAGAAGTCGACGTGTCCGGGTGTGTCAATCAAGTTGAGGGTATATTTTTCACCGTCAAGCTCATAATCCATCTGTATGGCGTGGCTTTTTATTGTTATACCCCTCTCACGCTCAAGATCCATGTCGTCAAGCACCTGCGCCTCCATATCCTTACCGACAACGGTATTGGTACGTTCGAGAAGACGGTCTGCCAAGGTTGATTTGCCATGATCTATATGAGCTATAATGCAGAAATTCCTTATATTCTTCATTCTAATCTAATAATTCAGTTGCAAAATTAGTCATAAATTATGGAATTTACAACCACCTGGATTCTCCCGTCATCCATTAAGCAGCTCTTCTCAAGCAAGTGGCGCCTACTCCATAAAATATTCCTTATCATTCATCAGAAACATGTCTCGTTTCCAATCATAATACACAACAAATGGTTTTATTTTATCCATCTTATCCGGGTCTGGATTATTTTCATACCCATCTACCTGATGAGTAACAACCAACGTATTACCATCAATATATCCTGCATATGTTACATTATAGCTTGGTATAATACTTCCGTCCGGTCGCGGCAGGAACATCTCTGACAAGTGCAAGACAACATCCTTTCCATTCTTCTGTAAAGATATGTTCGTCATGTCTCCTAAATAGCTTTTATCAAACACATCGTCAGGAATAGTATTGTCGCCCATATATTCCACATAATCAGAATGTATATAACCGATTCTTTTATCAATAGGCGAAAGTTGCACCTTGTACCATCCGTCTTCGATTCCCAAGAATCTGAAATTTTGTCCACGATTTGCCTTCATCAAAGGAGTGCCCGAAACTGGAGCAGAGCGGACATTGATATTCTTTCCGTCATGAATATGTACAAATTCACATCTATCCTCTTTACTAAAAATGATGGTATCAGAATCATTTACCCTAAAAGTAAGCTGACAGGAAACCGAATTGTATCCAATATGGGCTTTATGCTTCAAGTCTCCACTTTTAATAATCACTTCAGCAGAATTATCCTCTATTAAAGACACTTCATCAATGCTGCCAAAGAAATCTTTGGACAACCATTCTCCGTCATATTCAGAAGTTTGATAAAAACCATAACCACCCGCCCCTTTGGACCTATATAAATTCAGATCCAAAGTGAAAATACCTTTTTCATTCAATTGACACCACCTTCCCACGAAAGGTCGTTCACCGGCATCTTTTCCCATAGCTGAAGCAATCGTACCCGAAATGCCACAAAAAAGCCATATCAAACTGATAACTAAAAATATTTTCTTCATTTGCATTCTTATGTATAGTGATTGTTTATTGAGAACCTTTAGAAGCTGTTTAATACATTATTCATTGTCCCTACCTGCCTAACCAATGAAATCCTTGACTATCACAACTCCATTTGTTTCCATCCTGATCAGTATAATAACATTCGCTGTATCTGGAATCTTGTTTAAGGGTATATATTTGCCCATTATGTTCTATCTCATATATTTTCAATCCGTCACTGGAAACGGAAGAAGAAGAAGAAGAATCAGACCATGATTGCATCGCACCGTCTAATATATCCCCAAAATGAAATATTGAATCAAGAAAACCTAAAAAACCTCCTATATAGAAACCCCATTCTGCAATATTCCACATAGTTCCAGACTCTATCCAGCCAATCCATTTGATCAATAAACCTACCAACAACGCAATTCCACCGAACACGATTCCAAGAGCAAGTATCTTTACCAAAAACTGCAAGGCAACTTTTACAAGAAATATAGCCAATCCCAAAAAGAAAATCCATTTTAATCCGGTAAACCATGCCGCCTCTCCTTCCGAATTAAATAACCATGAGAAAAAACTCCATGATCCTTTTTTTGAAGATGAATCAGCATTTTCTTTACCTGAAACTGCCTTTAAATATGAAGTGCTTACATAGCCATCCCTGCCATTATATTTTATTTTTGCCCATCCGTTCTCTATAGAAGTAACATTAATTATATCATTTTTAGATAATTTCCCCAACACTTCTCCATTCTTATTAGATGAAGCCCGAACATTTAATCCGGTTGAAGCAGTAACACAATAATTATCCGCATAAGCTTCCAGAAATAAGAAAAAACTAAAAAATAGCAATAACAGAGATTTTGCAACGACACCGGGCGATGGCACAACCCGTGCTGCACTACTGTTTTGCCAAAGATAGAAACTGTTCATTGTTTTTCCATTAACTCCGCAGTCCTTAGAGTCATACGATCAAACAATGAAGCGCCGAACTGCAATGCTACCACACTACAGGATAGTCATAACGCTTCTTTTATATTAGAATCTAAGCTTTCACGCTCTGAATGCAAAATTACAAGAAAAAATGGAATAAACAAAAACCGATTGGGATATATAAACCCATAATGTTATCAAACTCTGTGACTCTTTCTGCATCGCAAGATACCTCCGTGTCTTCCCCCATTAAACTTTAATCTAAACCTCTGTTTCTCTGAGCCTCTGTGTTGCTATTTAATTCCCGAGTACAAACAGGTAAAGATAAGAAGGCAAAGGTGATTTGAAGCATCGCGGATTTCTTCTCACCTTGCGGTGTTTCAGCGGGACGCGGACAGAGCGGATGACACGCGGATCTTTTGATATTACATAATATCACACTCAAAAACTCTTCGCGGATTCATATGTCTTCCGGCATATGACGGGAGTCGCGGATTAGAGCCGATGGTTGCGGATTATGTTGATGCTGTACGAGATGGATTTTGGTTGTCCGTATTAGCCGATAGATCCGTATCCATCGGCTTCGATCCGTGACTCTCCGTTGGCAGCCGTTGGCTGCCAAATCCGCTGAGCCGCAACATTCCGAATTGGTTTTGACTTGAAAAGATAAATCCGCGCCCCATCCGCCTCATCCGCGTCTCTCCCATTATGCCATGGGCATAATGGAATCCGCGATGCCGGATACCAATAATTTAAAATCCGATTTCTCTCTGCGCCAAACCAACACACATAAAAACTCCAACCACATACAACCATGTAACAACCACCCTTAAAGATGTAAAATGTTTAAGAGTAAATTAAAAAGTGGTTGTCACG
>CAMYSW010000333.1:0-3551 GCA_947297425.1 uncultured Porphyromonadaceae bacterium | reverse complement strand
CGCGGATTCCATTATGCCCATGGCATAATGGGAGAGACGCGGATGAGGCGGATGGAACGCGGATTTATCTTTTCAAGTCAAAGCCAATCCGGGATGTTGAGGCTCAGCGGATTTGGCAGCCAACGGCTTCCAACGGAGAGTCGCGGATCGAAACCGATGGATGCGGATCTATCGGCGAATACGGACAACCAAATCCGGCTCGTACAGTATCAACATAATCAACATAATCCGCAACCATCGGCTCCAATCCGCGACTCCCGTCATATGCTGAAGGGCATATGAATCCGCGATGAGTTTTTTGAGTGTGATATTATGCGATATCAAAAGATCCGCGTGTCATCCGCTATGTCCGCGTTCTATCTGAACGCCGTAAGGTGAGAGGGAATCCGCGATGCTTCAAATTCTTAATATGCAACCATTTATATTGCTATACTGTACATTTTTTTTGCAGGTTGGCTCTGCGACTTGACAGGAGCGAAGCTGCCTTCGGAAAATTAGAATCAAACTTCGAGCCTTCACGCCTTGGTGTCTAAATATTAATTTGGATTTTAAGTTATCGGGTCGGAGAGCGACAATATTATGCTATAATTCGGAAAATGTGAATTTATTGAGTGATTTTTTGTGAAATTATCACAAAATATTTAAAATATTTCGTATATTTGTGGCATAATGTTGATCTGAAAAATACCTGCTTATGAAAAACAAATTTTTATTTATTTTAGGGATATGCTTCATCTTTTGCTCATGCGCAAATTTAGATGTCCCTGAAGTTGATTCGAAGGAATGCAATGGAAGTGAAATTGGAATACGCACCGAGTCTGATGCTGCGAAGATAGCTATAATGGCTACTGTCAAAGGTTGTTTGCAGACAAGGAATGCTGATTTTAAAATGGTTTCATCCGTCATTCCTATTACTTCCGGCAATACACGTTCTTCGGGAGACACTGTTATTTATGCCGTGCAGTTTGGCGATGATGAAGGTTTTGCTCTCATTTCAGCGAGAAGGGATGTTGAACCATTGCTCGCAATAGTGGATGAAGGGAACATTGATTCAGATAAGACAAGGTCGAATACGGCATTTAATGAAGCTTTGCGACGAACAGTGGAGTACGCATCCAAACCCTCGCCGTCGTTTTTGTCTTTAACTGATGACAATACACCCCATCCACAATTAAGACCAGGATATTATGATACCATTTTGCCAAGACAAAAGGAAGACCCGCTTGTTAAAGTAAGATGGGGCCAAATATGGCCTGAGGGTATCTATTGTCCTAATGGAATTGGGGGATGTGGACCTGTTGCTGCAGCTCAAATATTATCAACGATGAATATGCCGAAAGAAATATCATATTTTTTCCCGGAAATGGATATAAGTTCTGAGACAATTAACTGGTCTCTTCTAAAAAAACATTATGAGAGCAGTTCATTCGCTGACTATTGCATAAATTACAAAGGTTGCGAACTGTCGGTGGAAGAGCATAAAACACTAGGCAGACTTGTAAGACAGATAGGCGTACAAGCTGAGGCTAAATATTTGATGGGAGATGACATTGCTACTCAAACCGTGGCGGCAAAGGTGACAGAAACGATTCGAGCTTTAAGCGGTAAAAATGTTATTTCCCAAGGCAACTCTGCCATTAATCTGTATAATAGCTTGGCGGGTATAGCCCCGAGTAATAAAAAACGAGTGGCATATGTCCGTGGTGAGGATAACGTAGTCGGAGGGCATGCCTGGGTGGCGGATGGAACATGGGAAATTGGTTTGATGGTTAAGTATTGGGACTTAGGTACTATCAACGGAGGCGTGCCGAGTGGCATGACTCCGACTGTGATACGTGATTTTGCAAGATATTTGCACTTCAATTGGGGATGGAATGGAGGTTGCAACGGATATTTTTTGGTAAATATATTCAGTCCAGATAATGCCTATAAATATGATTCTTATGTAGGTAACTACCCTAGAGGATATGATTTCTCTAATGGATTTTTTTATTACGTTTATAGCGTAAATTGACAGAGACTTAACAGACGGTTAATAATGAACTAAAGTATAAGATTATGAAAACGAAGAATATATTCATGGCTTTGTCAGCAGTTATGTTGATACAGTCGTGTTCAGATGACACAGAGGTTATTAATCATGGAAAGATACCTCCTTTGGATAAGATAGAATTTACTGCTTCTGAGGCAAAGGTTAATGACGCGTTGAATACCTTTGGTTCAAAAATGTTCAATAAGGTCGTTGCTTCAGATGAAATTGGGGACTGTGTGTCTTTCTCGCCACTTAGTGCCTCAATATGTCTTGCAATGGTTGCAAACAGTTGTGACGAAGAGATGGAGCATGCTCTTACAGATATCTTAGGATATTCAGATGTTGCTACACTTAACAGCACTTGCCAGCAATTGATGCGGTTTATGGTATCCGGATCTAACGGAGGGGAAACACTTATCGCCAATTCTTGCTGGGTGAACGATGGCTACTCTTTTGTAGATCGTTGGAAGGATCTGATGGCTACGAATTATTATGCTGATGTTAATCAGCTTGATTTTGCCGATGAAGGCAGCAAGAATGTGTTGGACAAATGGTGTAGCGATAACACTAAAGGGTTGATTCCCCGTATAGACAGGACTATTTCTCCGGATTTGATCTGTGTGTTGATAAATGCATTATATTTCCGTGGGGAATGGGATTCCAAATTTAATGTCGACAAGACCATCTCTGATATTTTCAATGGTCGTGATCACAAGGGAGATGTAAAAATGATGAAAGCCGATAAGGTTTATGACTATTTGGGAACGGAGAAGTTTGAGGCGGTAAGTTTGAAAATGGGTAATAGCCAGATGAGATTCATATTGCCGTTAGAGGGGAACGCAATAGACGAGTTGACAGAGAGTGATCTGTTCAATGAGACAAATGTATTGGCGGAATGGCGTAAGGCGCTGGTGCATCTTTCATTACCAAGGTTTGAGGTTCGAAATTCTGCAGATGTCACTGAAATTCTTAAAGAGATGGGAATGCCGTTGGGATGTAGCTTTGACAGAATGGGAATTGAAAGACATGGAAGTGTAAATATAAAACAGCAGACATATACAAGTATTGACGAAGAGGGTGCGAGAGTGGCTTCCATTACCCACACCGGTGTAGATACTGCCAATCCTGACTTTGCAGATGAGGAAGTAACAATGAAATTTGACAGACCGTTTATTTATTATGTACAGAATGAGATTACCGGAACTGTACTGATGGCTGGAGTTGTCTACAATTTATAATTTGAATGTTGCGTAATTAAGGAAAATGTGTTAACTTTGCGGCGGTTTTCGTGCGAGGATATGCCTTGCAGGGGAATCGCCGTAAATATTTTATTACAAATCAATCATTTACAAAACGTATGAATAATTACGAAACCGTTTTCATTTTAACTCCCGTTTTGTCTGACGATCAGATGAAGGAAGCGGTAGAAAAATTCAAAGACGTTCTCAAGGCAAATAATGCAGAGATCGTTAATGAAGAACTGTGGGGTCTGCGCAAGCTCGCTTATCCTATCCAGAAG
>CAMYSW010000332.1:0-3560 GCA_947297425.1 uncultured Porphyromonadaceae bacterium | reverse complement strand
CGTCACTGTCAAAGCCTATGACATGCTCGGTTATGACCGGAAGGGAATCACAGCCATTACCATGCCGGGATTCGGAACGACCACCCGAACTCATTCCAACGCATCAGTCCTGATGCAACTTCTTGGAGTCACAATGCTTGAGATCCCTATATCAAAAGCCGTTGAACTCCACTTTAAGGAAATTGGACACGACCCGTCTGTGCACGACGCAACCTATGAAAACTCTCAGGCTCGCGAACGCACACAAATCCTTATGGACATGGCTAACCAGACCGGGGGGATCGTGGTCGGTACAGGAGACTTATCCGAATTAGCACTCGGTTGGTGCACATACAATGGAGATCAGATGTCTATGTATGGAGTAAACGCGTCTGTACCAAAAACTCTCGTCAAATATCTTGTTGAAGGTTATGCCAACACAACGGACAATCCGGAGATAAGACGCGTGCTTCTTGACATAATAGACACGCCCATAAGTCCCGAACTACTTCCGGCTGCCGCAGACGACTCCATTGAGCAAAAAACAGAAGACCTTGTAGGACCTTATGAGCTGCATGATTTTTTCCTACACGGTATGCTGCGCCACTCATTCAGACCGTTGAAAATATATCTTCTCGCCTGCCATGCATTCAATGGAAAATACGACAAGGAAACAATAAAACATTGGTTGAAAACTTTCTATCGCCGTTTCTTTTCTCAGCAGTTCAAAAGATCTTGTATGCCGGATGGAATGAAAGTAGGCAGCGTATGCCTCTCACCGAGGGGAGACTGGAGAATGCCGTCTGATGCATCCTCTAACCTCTGGCTTAAAGAAATAGAAAATATATGAATCTGCATTACTGCATTCAATTGTAAATAAGCGACAACTTACTTAATTTCTAAATTTGGGAATAGATCTGATTATGAATGACGATATTAAAAAAGCTGTAGAAGTATTAAGGAACGGAGGTGTGATCCTCTATCCTACAGATACGATATGGGGATTGGGATGTGACGCGGGAAATGCAAAGGCAGTGGAGCGTATATTCCAAATAAAAAAACGTGCCGACTCTAAATCAATGTTGTCTTTAGTGGCATCAGACGGCATGCTCCAACAATTCGTCAAAGAAGTTCCGGAGGCGGCATGGCAACTTATTGATGCTGCTGTCAATCCCCTTACAATCATTTATGACAGCCCGAGAGGAATCGCCAGCAACCTGCTTGCCGAAGATGGATCGGCAGGATTCCGCATCACTTCAGAAACTTATTCCCGAAATTTATGTCAAAGATTGAGGCATCCGGTAGTTTCAACATCTGCAAATATCTCCGGCAAGCCTGCTCCGAGGTCTTTCAGGGAGATTGATACGGAAATTATAAATGCAGTCGACTATGTTGCCGAATATGGTCGTGACATTGAAAAAACATTTCCAAGCAACATAATTAAAGTCACAGACTCAAATGTAATCACCATAATCAGGTAGACATTGATAATGCAGGAACGTGGTGATATTCACAAAAATGAAAAGTAAAGAACTTTCTCTGACAAATCAACGGTTGAAATATGTGGTGAGTGATCTCGTCACAACCTCAGTTGCATTCCTACTTTTCGACATATGCCGGTTTTTCATACTCCATGATGAGATCCCTTCATCGCAAAGCCTTAACGACTATCTGTCATCTCCAAAGCTTATATTGGAGCAGATTTTTATTCCGATAGCACTCTTATTCATTTACTGGCTTTCCGGTTATTACAACCATCCGTACGAAAAGTCAAGGCTTCAAGAGTTTATAACCACTTTCTATTCTGCCTTATTCAACGCCACACTGATATTTTTTATCCTCCTCATTAATGACCGCGGTCCAATAATCTCGGACGACTATCTTCTGATAAGCGTATCATTCTTTCTTCTATTGGTATTCACCTACACCGGACGATTGATAATAACCTCCGCAACACGGCGTTATGCCCTACGTCACAATATCCGGTGCAATGTCCTGATAATTGGAAATTCCCATCTCGGTCATGAAATCTATAACAAACTCATCAAGGCAAAAACCTTGGTGAAATATAATGTAATCGGCTTTGTAAGGATAGACGGGGACAATGACAATTCAGGAAAACTCCCTTGTTGGGAAATGCACGAAATAGAAGACATTTGTCTCAAAGAGAACGTAGATCAGGTAATACTTGCGCCTGACAAAGAAAAGGACGCACTTGTCCTCAAGATGCTAAACCGCCTTTTCCCCCTGGATATCCCTATAAAGATTATGCCAGACACCCTCTCCTACATCACATCTTCAATCAGATTGACCGATATAATGGCGGAGCCATTTATTGACCTCACCTCTCCTCCGCTTAATGATTGTGCCAATAATATAAAACTTTCGTTTGACATCATTATATCCACATTTGCCCTTCTGATCCTATCCCCTTTGATGTTAGGACTGATGATTGCTGTCAAACTAACGTCACCGGGTCCCATTTTTTACCATCAGCAACGCATCGGTAAGAAAAGGAAACCTTTTGACATATATAAGTTCAGGTCAATGTATTTAGATGCAGAAAGTAACGGACCAATGTTATCTTCTGCAGAAGACAACAGGATAACCCCCATAGGACGGATCTTAAGGAAATATCGACTTGACGAGCTCCCCCAGTTCTGGAACGTGCTTAAGGGAGATATGTCTCTTGTCGGACCAAGACCCGAACGGGACTTCTTTATTCGCAAAATACTTGAAAAGGCTCCCTATTATTGTCTGATATTTCAAGTTAAACCGGGAATAACATCCTGGGGGATGGTTAAATTCGGCTATGCTTCCAATGTTGACCAGATGGTAGACCGCACCAAGTTCGATCTGATATATATAACGAACATGTCGATCGCACTCGACCTAAAGATCCTCATTCACACCATAAGGACTATTATAAGGGGATCAGGACTTTAACAAATTCAGAACGATATCAAAACGATATTTTATCTATGGCATATAAAGAGACACATAACAGATTCACCGATTGGTGGATGAAAGTGGTTATCTGGCGTGAGCATCATATACGCGAAAAGAGCTTCCTTCTCATTCTCGCGTTAGTGGTAGGCGTTTTATGTGGCTTTGCCGCACAATTGCTGAAATACCTCATTCATCTCATTGCAGGGCTACTTACCTCTCATATGAGCACAACCACCGCCAACTGGCTATATCTCGTCTACCCTGTAGTCGGTATACTTATTGTAACACTATTGTTGAAATATGTGGTAAAAGAAAACATATCTCATGGTGTGACAAAAGTGCTTTATGCTATTTCAAGAAGGAAATCACGATTGAAAAAGCGTAACATGTACGCTTCGCTCGTTGCGTCTTCAATCACCATCGGTTTTGGTGGATCAGTAGGTGCCGAAGGACCTATAGTCTTTACAGGAGCGGCAATAGGATCTAACGTCGGACAGGCATTCCGGCTTTCGCCCAGAATACTGATGATACTCGTAGGATGCGGGGCGGCGGCAGGTATTGCAGGCATTTTCCGAGCTCCGATTGCAGGAATGCTTTTCACACTTGAAGTGCTCATGATCGACCTTACAGGT
>CAMYSW010000331.1:0-3561 GCA_947297425.1 uncultured Porphyromonadaceae bacterium | reverse complement strand
AGCATTCTCAGGTAGTCGTAAATTTCAGTGGCTGTGCCTACCGTACTTCTTGGATTACGGGTGTTTACTTTCTGTTCAATGGCTATTGCCGGTGGCAACCCCTTTATATAATCGCATTCCGGTTTAGACATCCTGCCTAAGAACTGGCGTGCATAAGCTGAAAGGCTTTCAACATACCTTCTCTGACCTTCTGCATATAAAGTGTCGAATGCAAGCGAAGATTTTCCGCTACCGCTGACTCCTGTAACGACTATGAATTTATTAAGAGGCAAAGAGAGGTCTATATTTTTCAGATTATTGACCCTCGCTCCTTTTATGACTATATATTTTTCTTCCATCTTAAAGTCTGTTTGAATTTAACATGAGCTATACTAATACAGACCTATGTAAAAGGTAGTAAGGATAAAATCCGTTCATTTGTAAATGAGTCAGGACAAGTTTACATGTTAAATCACTTAAATAATAACAAATACTGCGCCAAATATATTGTATTTAAACTATGTGGCTACATAAATTACTCTCAACTGGCAAGTGCAAATTGGCGATTTGTCGGAAAAACTTATTCGGATAGTTAGAAGTTGTTTAAAAATAACTGTGAAATTTGGGGCGGCTTTCTTTTGAATAAAATTCATTTAAGGCAAAGGAGCATAGCGGGCTATGTGACTACGCCGCGAATGGATTTTAACAAAAGAGAGCCGGTAATAAAGTAATTTTTCACCCAACAGACATGACATGTTAAAGATTTTAACTCAAGATATTCTTTTTAAGTTACCTGCGGTCTCGCAATCTTGGGCATCTTTCTCCTTTCGGCTCAGTCACATAGCCCGCTATGCTCCTTCGCCTCAAGAAGAAATCTGCGCCAAGATTGCAACCCCAAATTCACATTTATTTTTAAACAACTTCTTAATATCAACTGATAGTCTATCCTAAATATGTTAATTTAGCTTTGCCTAAAAATGTTAAAGTAAAATTTGTTTATTACAGAATGGATGAATTCGTGGTGAAAACGTGAAGTAATTGAGTGGATAATCGAATCTTTAAGGGAAGAAAGCAATGAGTCTCATCTCCTGAAACAAATACTGGAGATGATATATAAAGTTTGTCAGAATTGCTCCATGTAAATGTATAGGGCATATTATTAAAAGACACAGCAGAGGGTATTGCTGACTGGTTTATAGCAAATTTAAAAAGATGGCGTAAAAGGCTACTCCTTTTACGGTCTACAGTCTTATAATGTAAATTTTAAACAAATGCCATTATTGTTTCTCCTATTGCAAGTATTGATATAGCTATGATGACATTGTAGTATTTATTAAGCATCCCTCTTTTTAAAATCCAATATATCATATAAATACAAATGATATCAAAGAGCAAAACCATTATTTTTAAAGATAATGAGAGCTCTTTGGACTCAGAAAAAGAAAAAGAAATTGTCAAAGGGGCAATGATAAGAACTATCATTGTCCACTTCAAAAATTTGTATCCCGGAATTTTTAAATCTTGCAAAATATTCATTTTGTTTATTATAATGAGATTCCACCTCTACAACAAGCGTAGTAATCAAGTGCAGCAGCTCCAGCATCAAATAAGTTTGCTACAGTTACCAGAGTGTCTGCTTATGGCATTATTGGTCCCGAAATCATACTAACTAAATATTCACTTCCTGCTGCAAGAGAAATAAGTTTTATTCTTATCTTTAATAAGAAAATAAGAAATAGTTTTTCATAAATATCTTTTAGTTTCTATTTCAGGAGCATTATTCCCTTTGTACTTGGTGTGATTGAAAATCATAATCGTATATAGGATAATCACCTCTAAATTAGATACAAAATAGTATGACTAATGTTCATTTATACGATAAATAGTTGCTAAAATGCTGGTCGGGTTGGGAACCATCCGCTTTATCAACTTCTTCAAGAGAGCTTGATATGTTCATTTTTCTGCCTAAATTCAATTTTGAAGGGTTATTATAAACATGTGATTTATATGTGAGGGAGTAATGATGGCATTAATGGCATTTTGGGAGATTTTGGTGTCGAAGATCCGGTGTGGTAGAGCAGAAATGTCTCGGCAGGAGCCGATATGAATGTAGCTTCGGCTCCTGCCAAGATAGGTGTTACTTTATCTTCGTCCTTTTCAGGGTAATATGATCAAATTAGCTCGTCAGGATATGGAATCTGTTTACCGTTTGACCTGAAACTCGGCATGGATGCATTCCATATGCGCAGCTTGTCACTAAGGATAGATGCCAACTCCTTGAGTTTATTTTTATTCTTAGTGGCAAGGTTATGCCTTTCTTCAATATCATTTTTAAGGTTGTAGAGTTCAAGCTGCTGAGTGCGGTGCCTATAAACAATCTTCCAATCACCCTTACGCATTGAAGTGAGGTAGTCTATGTCGTCTAATGGATATGGTTTCCATTGGTGGGGGAAATGGAATACGAGTTCCCTGTCGTGGTCAATACCGGATATTGCTTTATCTATGATAAATTCGTTAGCTTCCTTTGCGGTTTTGATCTTTCCGCTCTTGGTGGCTTCAAAGGCATTTCTGGATCCATCAGTGATGAGTTTCACGAGACTTTTACCATCAATTTCTTGTATGGTTGAATACTCTTCTATGCCTGCCATATCAAGAATGGTAGGATAGAGGTCTTCCGCTATCACCGGAGTGTTAAGGCGGGTGCCCGCTGCTGTCTCTCCCGGCCAATATACTATCATTGGAACCCTTATGCCTCCCTCATAACAAGAACCTTTGCCTTCCCGCAATGGTGCATTCTGAGTATGAAGCTTTCCACCTTTGGTTTTGTTTTCAGAATTGCCGCCATTATCAGTAAGGAAAATTATTATTGTGTTGTCGGCAATATTATTCGCATCAAGATAATCCATAATGTCACCCAGGCTTTTATCCACACCTTCCACTAATGATGCATAATTTGCTTGACCTTGATCAAGCCCTGCATCAATGTATTTTTGGACAAACCTATGATCAGGTGTGATTGGGGTATGAACACCATGGTGTGCCATATATAGATAGAACGGGATTTTGTTTTTTACAGGATAATCAAGCGTTTTGAGGGCTTCGAGTGTCAAAGCTTCTGTAAGATGTGTGTCTGAACCATAATATTCGGTTAGATTCATCGTAGAAAACGTTGACCATCTTTCCTTAGTATTTCCATAATTCTCCTTGCCGTAATAGCTTGTAGGTTTCCCGGCTACCTGACCGGCAACATTCACACAGAATCCGAGATTATATGGACTTGCAGCTGGTGTGCCCGCGGCAGCCCAATGACCTTTGCCGACATGGATTGTGTAATATCCGGCGTCTTTGAGGATTTGTGTCATTGGCGTGACTTGTATGGTTTGGGGAATGCCTGCTGTCGGCGATATACCGTTCCAGTTCCAGTCAGGATGCACCAATATGTCATTTTCCAAGGCTTCCGGCTTATGGGATGCGTCACTTGGTATTCCCGGAATCGCTGTGGTGAAATCAGTGATTCGGGAGTGAGCGGCATTCATCCCCGACATTAATGATGTCCTCGTAGGGGAAGATACCGGACATACG
>CAMYSW010000330.1:0-3563 GCA_947297425.1 uncultured Porphyromonadaceae bacterium | reverse complement strand
CCTCAGATGTGTATCAGAGACACCAATAAAACCAACGTCTCCCGCAACAGAAAGGTCCGGACCCGAGCCGTCAGGAAGCGGGAAAGCTTCATATTGCTGATACTCCTGAACCTTCTGTATATTCTTTTTACCGATCTGACTGTCGGATGCGGAATAGATTGCCGTGCGGAACATGTCAAGGTATGGAGAACGAGCTTTCAATCCGGCAAGGTCCCTTGCTGCTCGCGAATATTCTGCAGTGGAATCTGTCGGCTGTGCATTTATAATATCGAAATATTGCTGAGCATTGCGGGCATATTCTCCACAATAATCTATCATTACGGAATAATCAGTTTCAGTCAATGGTTCCCGTAAATCAAGCTTCGCGGCAACTTCCCCCGGAGTAGGCACGGAGTTTGTGCATGCCGCGAAAACCAGACACAAAAATGTAATACAGATAGTCTTAAGTGTTTTCATAATATACTGTTTTAAGTTTAAAATTCATCACCAAGCGGAGTCAGCGCCGACTCTCTGAGCCTATAAAGCAACATCTTTTTTAATTGCGGATTTTCCCCGGTAATGGTAGAAAGCTCCCAATGCTGCCCCACTTCATCACGGAGCAACGGAGATGTAGCATCTACATCCGTAAGATTCCATGTCAGCAACACCGTCTTAATTTTCAATGCCTTAAGCTTACGTATCAACATCTCGTGATCGGCATCACCCGTGATCAAGACAACATAATCGAATTTCCTGAACGTAGCAAGCTCATAAGCTTCGAGAGCAAACCACACGTCAACCCCTTTTTCAATAACTTCCGTCTGTCCGTCCCTGTCTACCTCCCTAAGATGTTTATAATGAAAAATCACGTCATTTTCAATCAACGTGTCTTCAAATTTACGTTCATTATATAGAAGATGTTTATCGTAAGCTTCTTTCACGCGAAACCTGCCCCTAAAATAATGAGCTTCCGTGATCTGACAGTCAGAAACATGAATGTCCTCGGCATAAGCAATCGTTGAACTAATAAATTCAAAAAGTGCACGCACCTTGATAATAGAGCGTTCCTGAGCTTTCAAAGCCCTGTTGACTTTGGCATAGTATCCTCCGTCAATGAATACGCCTATAGACAGATAATTAAGCATTTTTCAATTCTTTAACTTTTCTTTTAATATAACGACTTCTTAAACGCTTAAGTTTTTCATCAAACGTTAAAAAGGAGTGTGGCGTATCAAATTTCATAAAACTTGACACGCCATCACAAATACTTAGAAAAGTCTCTATTTCCTATTCTGCAAGCCTGCGAAGAATATCGGTTAAAAGCTGCCAGAACTCCCCTACCGAAGCTATGTTCGCTTTCTCGCTCGGAGAATGAATATCTTTAAGGGTAGGACCGAAACTCACCATATCAAGACTGGGCATCTTTTCAAGAAACAGACCGCACTCAAGTCCTGCATGAAGAGCCTCCACTTTAGGCTTATGGTGGAACAAATCTTCAAAACTCTGTTCTGCCACCTTAAGCACCTTCGATTCTGGATTCGGAGCCCATCCGACATAAGCATCATCAAACATGACATCCGCACCGATCATACTGAAAAGCGCTTTAACCCTGTCGGCAATTTCATCACGACGTGAATCAACCGACGACCTTTGATGAACAGTAATCTCAATCCTGTCTCCACTAACCATTTTAATAGACGCGAGATTGCACGAAGTCTCCACAAGTCCCGGAATAGCAAGCGACATTCCCTGAACCCCATTAGGACAAGAGAACACCGCTGCCACAAGATTGCGGGCAATAGACCTCTCTATAACTCTCGCGGGTGCTTCCTCCGGCTTAACTTCAAATGAGAAATCCTCACCTTCCGCTGCCAGGAACTCGGCATGTACGGTTTTATTGAAATCTTCTGCAAAATTAAGGAATGCCTCCACATGCTTCAAAGGAACACCTATTATAGCATGCGAATCACGTGGGATCGCATTTGCAAGATTACCGCCGTCTATCTCCGCCAATGAAATACCGAATTTACAGTCAGACTCCCATAAGAAACGGCAAAGCTGCTGATTGGCATTAGCCCTACCGAGACCTATCTCCATACCGGAGTGTCCGCCTTTAAGGTTACGGAATGCCACACGATAGAAAACATGACCTTCCGGAGCATCCTCCATATTATATGGAAGCGAAGCTACGGTCACTTTACCTCCCGCACATCCGATCACCAATTGTCCCATCTCTTCAGAGTCGAGATTAAGGAGGATATCTCCCGTAACAAAACCTTTCTCAAGTCCGTTGGCACCTATCAAGCCCTGCTCTTCATCCACCGTGAAAAGGCATTCTATCGGACCATGAACAAGAGATTCGTCAAGAAGAACCGCCATACCGGCAGCACACCCCATACCGTTATCGGCTCCAAGGGTAGTGCCTTCGGCACGAACCCATTCTCCATCCACTACGGTAACTATAGGATCCGTCATGAAATCATGATCGACCCCCGGTCTTTTTTCAGCCACCATATCCTGATGTCCCTGAAGTATGACCACGGGTGCATTTTCATGTCCGGGGGTTGCAGGCTTACGCATCATCACGTTGCCCACCTTATCGGTGTGAACTTCTATATTATTACGGGTAGCCCAATCCACGAGAAATTCACGCATCTTGTCAAGATGGTGCGTTGGGCGAGGGATTTTTGTTATTTCATCGAAGCATTCCCATATAAGCTTCGGTTCGAGATCGGTGATTTTCATCATTATTTCTGTTTTTTGAATTTGGCGTATGCTTTAGCCATCTTTGTGTGATAACCCCTACGCGCATAACTGGACCCGTTATACTTCCGGGCAAAACCGGACCAGTTTTTGTTTTTAAGGTCAGTAAGCATTCCTGCGTTAGTAATAAAGGTAGCGAACAGTTGGAGCTGCTCCAATTCCGAATAAGACATGCGACGAACCATTTCATCTACAGATTCGCAGCCACACAATTTATAATTGAAACCTCCTATCTGGAACATTCCCCAGAATGTGCCCATATTGGCACCCTGCGCGTTTGCCTTGCGAGCGTTTATGAGAAGAGTCCATTCCCGAAGTGCATAACCTGTCAATCCCGAAGGCACCTTCTCCCCTTTCGCCCCTGATTTATTGGCAGCCTTGGAGCGGAAGCGATTATACATCGCCCTGTCGAAATTAATTACCGGCACCCCGGGTGCCCAGAAACCTTTCATTTGCGCGCCTGCCTCAATAGAGACAACAGCTTTTATTGCCGCAACCTCTATGCCGAGTTCTTCCGCTACAATCCGGAAATCCTCATCCGTAAGTTTCGTATATCTGTTTGCGTCATCCTTCGCAGACACCGAGTCAACCCTCTCCCGCTCAAGCTTTTTCACTTTCACAGTGTCAGGCTGAAGAGGCGTCCCGCAAGCCGGACCCACAGTGGCTAAAGCCACCAGGGTCAAGCAGAGGATGTGCAATTTCATAATACCGCTACTTTTTCCAGCACCTTGCACATATGGCGCCAGAATTTTTCAACAGTAGGAATATACAATTTCTCGTCAGGAGAATGGACTCCGGTCATCGTAGGACCGAAACTCACC
>CAMYSW010000329.1:0-3565 GCA_947297425.1 uncultured Porphyromonadaceae bacterium | reverse complement strand
CCCCCCCCCCTTTTTTTTTTTATTGATCCGGCCCCCCCCGTGATCAACAGTTCAGTATTGGTCGGCAGGGTCTTATGTTTATTAGTGACAGGTAAATTTGATGTTTTTAAAACAACTTAATTTTGACACTCCGCCATCTAAACATGAAGACTCGCCCCGATAAATGATTCCTTACCGGCAATTTCATCCGTAATGTTCAGAATCCTGTTCAATTCCTTTACGATTGTCCGCTCCTCGCTATGTCCGGTGGTAAGAAGACGAACTATGGGCAAACCGTACTTTCCCAATATCCGGTCTTTCATATCATCTTTCCGACGTTGTTCCGCCGAGAGCCTATGATATGTATATCCATCAGTCTCAATCGCCATTACCGGTGCCTTTGACACCTTATTGAACAGCATGAAGTCAACATGCGTTCCCGTTCGCGATATATACCTCCTCTCTTCCTCGCTCAACTTATCCGCAAATTGCATGGAACCTGCCAAAAGATAACGGAGCGGATAAGCAAAGCTACTTGCAATATCCCGGAATTGAGGATAGGAGGAAAGAATCTTTAGAATCAACCTATTGGTGATATTCTCAGATTCAAATTCCGATACATCCCCTTCTCCCCTTTTGTATCCTACATTCGAATGAAGGAAATCAAACACTGAGAGCAACCCGCTTTTGAGCATTTTCCCTTCATGATATCTGATATATTGACAGAGGTCATGGATATTACCCTTTAATTTCTGGTCGTTTCCACTGACCACAATCCCGAACACTTTCTTTGCCCGCGACACTGCCACATTCAAAAGATTTGCATCATCGGCAAACTCGGATATTTTATCATCCGTGACACTGAAGATTATCGCATCCTTTTCACGGCCTTGAAACTTATGAACCGTTGCCGATTCATATCCAGGAATGCACTCCCCTATCTTATCTACCTGACAATTGTAAGGGGCGATAATACCGACATCCGAATCTTGAGGCAGTTGCGGTATAATCTCTTCTTTCATAACGTCAATCTCGCGCTGATTGAATCTCCCCTTGCCGGGAATCCGATATGAATGATGACCTTCGCTTGTGGAAACCGCAAGCAACGGGGAATCTCCGACTCCCCTCCGGGTCATGATAAGGAGATTTCCTCCATAAAACTTCTGATTGCAGAAATTTATAATATCCGGATGACACCGATAATGCTCCTTAAGCAAAGTTTGGGGCACATCCGGAATCGCATCCAGCACGGAACTGAGAAAACTATGCCTGCCACAATTATAACATTCCTTAACCTTGCATCCATTCCAAATCTCTTCAAGACCATTCCTGATTGCTTCCATTTTCTCAACATCTTCCTCTTTTACGACATTCGGAAGCTGCATGGTATCTCCCACTATCACAGCATTCCTCGCACATGTCAACGCAAGCATACCCGTTTCAATCGCCACCTGCGATGCTTCATCCATGATAACATAGTCAAATATCGTATTGTCGTTAAAGCAGTTCTTGGCAGAAAAGGTGGTGCTGAGCACCACGGGATATTCCTCAATAACCTCTTCCCCTTGTTTGAAAAGATCTTCTATCGAATTGAACACTTTCCGACTTTCGGCAAGCCATCTCTCGGCAAGCCGTGCTTTCAAAATGGACTCTGAATTTTCTGTCATGCCGTTGACAAGAGCCGTTGAATCATACTTGCTTAAAAGGGATTCCAAGTCTCTTATTTTCTTTTCATACTCATTTATACGGCTCTCAAAAAACAGGCGTTCACCCTCCGCGATAACCAGATAAACAGAATCTTCTGTCAGCTTTGTCCTTATCCTGAGTCCCAACCTGCATTCGATAGTTAATTTCAATCGTTCCACAGCAATCCATAAGTTGCGGATTTTGCTGTCAGATACTTTGACAAGGATCTCCGACAAGCGATTTAGCCTACGTAGATATTTCAAGGCTACACGCGAAAGCATTTTGCACTTGCCAATATATTCAAAAGATTCTCCGGCAATCCATTTCTCAAAATTCTCTTTCTCCTTTCTTATTTCCGCGATCTCCTGACGGCATATGGCAAGACTCTCTTGTGTAGAAAACACATCTTCCAGTAACTTCAAGTTACCGGCAACAATTCCCGACATCGATCTTATCTCATCTTCCGACTTTTGCCATAACGCCAAATCATGATTAACTTCCGGCTGATTTTCTATAAAAGCACATTTGTTTGACTTGCTACCCAATGGTGCAACAAGGAAATCCAATCCATATTTCTTTAATTTGTCATATACATTACGGGTGGCGGAATTATTACTTGAAACAACCAATATACTTTTGCGAGACAGAATAAGATTTGCAATTATATTCAATATGGTCTGTGTTTTACCGGTGCCGGGAGGACCTTGAATCACACTCAATTGACACTCCATCGCATTCCTGACCGCTTTCATCTGACTCGAATTACATCCGAAAGGAAAAATCAATGGCGCTGAAGAACTGTGTCCAATCTCTTTTGCAGGATTAAGATAGAGAGATGCTACTGTTTGAGGATCAACAAAGTTAATATTTGAATACATCCGTTCCAACGTGCCCCGGCAATCTTCATTAACATCTTCAGATTTACCTATAGTGTTCAACGAGGCACATTTACTGAAATATTGAAACAAAGAGACCGTTTCATCTCCCTGAATGCATGACCTGCGGATCTCAACCTCCGAAGCGGGGTATTGCAAAATAAATTGAGACTTATCTTTTTGGCTTTGAACACGATGGTATAAAAATGCATGTCCCCTGCCCCGAACACACGGACCTCTTCAACATCCCACTTCAGCTTTCCTTTAATCAAGACACGGCTATAAGATATGTCCACGATCCGGGGAGAACTAAGCCACAAAACGTTTTCGGGATTATAGGTATATACAGACTCCGAGCCTTCAAACTTGACAGAATATTTCCCGTCCTCAACTGAAATGTCAACAATATTTCCAGTTTTATACTTACCTTTAATAATGATCAAGTGTTCCTTGCAATCCATACGTACCAAACATTTATCGGCTGATCAAAAACAGACCATCCAATTTTAATAACGATCCTGGACCTTATCAGATTGTTTCATTTCATTCCAATCTAAACAAACAGATAAGCAAATCAAATAAAATAGATCAGCAAACGTTTCGAGAGTATATTTAAGCATATTTTATGATTCATTTTGAAACAGAACGCCTGATTCTGCGCTCATGGAAGCAGGAGGATTTATCCGTGTTCATTGCGATGAACAAGGATAGCCGTGTCATGCGTCATTTTCCCTCAACACTCAGCGAAACAGATACGGAAGCGTTTTACAACCGGATACAGGATGAGATCAATCGCAATGGCTGGGGACTTTATGCAGTTGAAATTAAATCCACCGGAGAGTTCATCGGATATGTCGGGCTACATGAAATCGGTTTCGAGACATATTTTACCCCCGGAATCGAGATTGGCTGGCGGTTAGCCGCAGATCATCATAATAATGGCTACGCAACAGAAGCAGCAATAGAGGTATTAAGAATAGCAAAATCATCAGGCTTACAACGCATTTATTCTTTCACCTCCAAAC
>CAMYSW010000328.1:0-3572 GCA_947297425.1 uncultured Porphyromonadaceae bacterium | reverse complement strand
CGCACCATACGACTTTAGGTCTTTTTATTCTCCTTTAGGCTCAATTTCCGGGGGATATAAATTTGATGCTTCTGTGTCTGGTAAAATGAGCGATTTTCAGGTTGAGCAATTTATTTTGCGAAGCTATAACAAAGAGTTTATTTTGGATTTTGAAGGTAAGGTTGGAGGTCTGCCGGACATGTCTAATCTGACAGGTGAATTAGAACATTTTGAGTTGATATCTTCAAAAGATAATACAGCTACAATACTCGGATTGTTTCCAAAGTTGAAAAAGAATATTGCAGATATTATTTTAAGAGCCGGGGGAATCAAGATCAAAGCATTGGGAAATATGTCTATGCCGGATCGTGGTTCCGGTATAAAAGCCGAGTTCTTATCAGGTGTCGGGAGTCTTGATGCTGATTGCAGTTTTGTATGGGATGCCGGTAAAGAATGTGGCATTTCAGCTGATATTAAATCAGAGAACTTTGATCTTGGCAAGTTGATTGATGATAACAGGTTCGGCACTTTCTCTTTGGCATCGGTGTTTGATGTCAGGATGCATAATAATAAGGATATGGATGTGATTGCGGATGCAGTCGTTTCCGATTTCATATTTAATGGAGAAAAAATAAATAACATATCTTTGAGCGGGGAGAAGGATGGCAATTCGATAATCGGGATGCTTTCGGTTTCAGATGATGCGTTAAGTCTTGAGTCGGATGCAGATATCATTCTGGATAAGGAAAATTCCATATGGAATTTAAAAACGGACATAAATCATTTCGTGCCATCTCGTTATAATATTTTGCCAAAGTATCAAGGGTATAATCTCGAAGGCACTCTTGTTGCCGACCTTATGGGTAACAACGTAGATAATATCACAGGTGAAGTCAATATAAACTCTCTGTCTTTTGAAAAGCCGGGACATGAAGGGCTGCATATGAGGTCATTTTCACTTTTGTCGGAAAGGGTTGACACGATTCAACGATATGTGATTGACAGTGATTTGATAAAAGGTAATCTTGAAGGTGCATTTAAATTTACCAATCTGGCTAATTTTTCGAAGGATATAGCTGTCAGGTCATTGCCGTCGCTTGTAAAAGGTGATACCATAGTGAATGTTCCCGATTTTGCCGTGCTGTCGCTTACTATAACCCCAAGTGATGAATTTGCTAAGTTTTTTGCCCTTCCGGTAAGACCTTATTCTGACATTTCAATAAATGGGGTTATGAATGCAGAAGCCGGAAATATGCAGCTTGACATAGATGCTCCGTATCTTGTCAAGGGTTCCTCCAAAATGATCCGAAATACGAAGATACATCTTGACGGTGACAGGACGCACGGGATTGCCGCTGATATCCGTAGCACAGTACCTGCAAAGAATGATGATGCGAACATACATGTGGCATTATCGGCTTTTAATGATAATATCTTGTCTGATATAGGATGGACATTCGAGAAAAACAAGACAGCTGTCGGAAGTCTTGCGTTGGGTGCAATGATTTCCAAGAATCTTCTCACAGGTAAACCGGATGTTCGGCTTGACGTTTCCCCTTCATCGTTTCGTCTCAACGGTTCGGAATGGAGGATAGACAGGGCTTCGGTTCTTTATTCCGACAATGTTGTGGACGTTGATAATATCAGGATATGGCATGCAGGTCAATTCGTGACGATTAATGGGCGCGCATCCGAATCTCCATTAGATGCATTGAAAGTTAAATTAGCAGGTATTGACCTGAGTTATATTTTCGAAGCTCTTAATATCAACTATGTAAATTTCGGTGGCATTGCAACCGGAGACATTCTCGCTTCAGACTTGTTTACAAAAGTTCCGGTATTGCGCACGGAAAAGCTTTTTGTGAAAGATCTCAGTTACAATGGTGCCGTGCTTGGCGATGGCAATCTGGAGAGCCATTGGGTAAACGAGAGCAAAAAGGTAGCGATAAATGCCGATATAAGGAAGGGTAGGCATCGTGTTGCATTAATAGGGGGGGGAGTCTTCGTTACACGGGATTCTTTGTCGTTCGACATGCTTGCAGATCATGTGAATATTGAGTTCCTCAAGCCTTTTATGTCAGCCTTCACATCGGATGTTGGAGGGGAGGCATCCGGCAGGGTTAAACTGTATGGAACATTTAAAGATGTTGATTTGATGGGGAAAGTTTATGCCGACTCTATATGCATGAAGGTTGATTATACAAATGTTTATTATCATGGCTCTGATTCTGTTTATATAAGACCTGGATACATTGATATTCCTTCATTTAAACTTTATGACAAATATGGAAATTCAGCGTTTTTAAAAGGATTCGTGAAGCATCGCTATTTTCATGAGCCGGAATTTGAGTTCAGGTTGAGCGAAGCCCGTAATCTTCTGTGTTTTGATACCGACAATAAGATCAACCCTGACTGGTATGGTAAGATTTTCGCTTCAGGAGGGGGTGTGTTGCGAGGGAGACCGGGTATCGTATCGATGATGCTTGATGTTTCCACATCTCCCAATAGCGATTTCACTTTTGTGTTGAGTGAGACACAGACTGCTGCGGATTATGAATTTCTGACGTTCTCAGATAAAAAGAAAGTGGAACTGGAAGCCATGCGGGGAACTGTGGATCTTGAAGAAAAATTCAAATTGTCCTTGCCGAAGGTCGAGGCAGACCGTCCTTCATTGTTTTCCATGGATATACGGTGCAGCGTGACACCTGTTGCAAAAATGACACTTGTGATGGATCCAAAGGCAGGAGACCGTATCGTGGCAAGAGGTGCCGGACCGTTACAGATTTCATATGATACGGATTCGGATGAGATGAAGATTTATGGTAAATATACGCTCGAAGAGGGTAATTATAATTTCAGTCTCCAAGATCTGATCCTACGGGATTTCAAGATTTATTCAGGAAGTAATATTTCATTTAACGGGGATCCTATGCAGGGTGTGCTTGATATTACTGCCGCATATCGTGTCAATACGAACCTGTCTGATCTTGACAAGAGCTTTTCGACGGATCGCGACTTAAACCGCACGAACGTTCCGGTCGATGCATTGTTGAAAGTGAACGGAGACATGAGGAGTCCGGAGATAACATTCGATATAGCTTTGCCGACTTTGACCCAGGATGTGGAGAGAAAAGTTAAAAGTATAATATCTACTGATGACATGATGAACCGTCAGATAATATACCTACTCGCATTGAATCGTTTTTATACTCCGGAATATATGGGAGCGACGAGCAACGGCGGAGGAGAACTTGCTTCCGTAGCTTCATCAACACTCTCTTCGCAGCTGTCAAGCTTTATGGGGCAGCTTACAGACAAGGTTACCCTTGCGCCGTCGTTCCGTTCGGATAAAGGTGATTTTTCAGACATGGAAGTTGATGTTGCCTTGTCATCGCGTCTGCTTAACAACAGACTGCTGATTAACGGAAATTTTGGTTATCGTGACCGGGCTACTTCACAGTCGACGTTTGTTGGAGATTTTGATATAGAGTATCTACTCAATAAGAATGGTAACTTGCGTCTCAAGGCATATAACCATTTCAACGATCAGAATTATTATCTAAGGTCAGCATTGACTACTCAAGGAATAGGAG
>CAMYSW010000327.1:0-3591 GCA_947297425.1 uncultured Porphyromonadaceae bacterium | reverse complement strand
ACCCTCGCTTTCGCCATAAAGCTGTTTCCACCATTCTGAAACGTAATGGAGCTTTGGATCGAAATTCACGAGAATTTCAATCTTCTTACCGTCGCGATACAAAGCGTTGCGCAGGCGTGCATAAGTGAGGGCGATGTTATTGTCGGAAGAATGCAAAGTAGCCTTTTCCATGTCTGTGGCACCGGCAAGAAGTTGCTTGATGTCGTGACCGGCAACAGCTATCGGAAGAAGTCCTACCGGAGTCAGAACCGAGAAACGACCGCCAACGTTGTCCGGAATAACATATGTTTCGTAACCCTCTTCGTCGCTCATCTGACGGAGCGCACCACGTGCGCCGTCAGTTACGGCAACGATGAGTTTTTTTGCTTCCTCTTTACCTACCTGGCTAACGAGCTGATCCTTGAGCAGGCGGAATGCGATAGCCGGCTCTGTGGTTGTGCCGGATTTGGAGATAACGATTATACCGAATCTTTTGCCTTTAAGAAGGTTCTGGAGTTCGGCAAGATATTCCTCACCGATATTCTGACCGGCATAAACAACTTTCGGCTCATTGGGCTTGGGTGCATAGAAATCTGCAAATGAATCGGAAAGGGCATAGTTTACAGCCTTTGCACCGAGGTAGCTGCCGCCGATGCCTACGCAAACCACGTAGTCGCAATTCTCACGTAGACGTTGCGCGGTGGCTTCAATGCGCCCTACGAGTTCTGCAGGAGTTGAGGAAGGGAGGTCAAGCCAGCCAAGAAAATCGTTGCCGGCGCCTGAACCCTCTTCCAGAGTGGCGAGAGCCTTGATGCTTTCATCCTTGAGGGCTTCGTATTGTTTGTCTGCAAAAGAAATTGCATCCTGAATATTAAGCTCGATTGCTTTCATAACTTCTATCGTTTTTTTGTCTATTTATGATGGTGTGCCATTTATGTGAAAGGGCGCACCGGTATTATAACAAGTTAATACGTTAAAAGGATCTTTAGAGAATTTCCAGTGACAGTATATTACTCCTGTTCAGACTCTTTCTCTTCACCCTCTTCCGCACCTGATTTGGCAACCTTCTGCGGACGCATCTGCGGGAAGAGGAGAACTTCCTGAATGGTGGTCTGACCGGTGAGCAGCATGGCAAGACGGTCCATACCTATACCCATACCGGATGTGGGGGGCATACCATATTCAAGAGCACGGATGAAGTCGGCGTCAATGATCATGGCTTCGTCGTCACCTTTGTCGGCAAGGCGCATCTGCTCCGCAAAGCGCTCATATTGGTCGATCGGGTCGTTAAGCTCTGAATATGCGTTGGCGAGTTCCTTGCCGTTTACCATAAGCTCAAAACGCTCGGTTAGCTCCGGGTTCTCACGATGACGCTTGGTGAGGGGAGACATCTCTATAGGATAGTCTGTAATGAATGTGGGCTGAATATAGGAGCCTTCACATTTCTCTCCAAATATTTCATCTATAAGTTTTCCTTTGCCCATTGACGGGTCTGTTTCTATGCCTGCTTCCTTACAGAATGCGCGGAGTTCATCTTCGCTTTTGCCGGTTATGTCGAAACCGGTTTTTTCAAGGATGGCTTCGGTCATGGTCACGCGCTTGTATGGAGGTTTGAAATCGATTTCGTGATCGCCTACCTGCACTTTTGTCGTTCCATTCACGTCGAGTGCTATTTTTTCAAGCATTTTCTCCGTGAAATCCATCATCCAGTTGTAATCTTTGTATGGAACGTATATTTCCATGCATGTGAACTCAGGATTGTGAGTGCGGTCCATACCTTCATTACGGAAGTTTTTGGAAAACTCATATACTCCCTCAAAACCACCCACGATGAGACGCTTCAGATAAAGCTCATCGGCAATGCGGAGATACAGCGGTATGTCAAGCGCATTGTGGTGTGTTATGAAAGGACGAGCTGCCGCTCCGCCTGGTATCGACTGCAGGATAGGGGTTTCAACCTCTGTATAGTTAAACGAGTTGAAGTATTCACGCATGGAGTTGAACATCTTCGTGCGTTTGAGGAAAATGTCGCGCACGCCTGGGTTCACTACAAGGTCCACGTAACGTTGACGGTATCTCTGTTCCGGATCGGTAAAGGCGTCATATGCCTTGCCGTCTTTGAGTTTCACGATAGGGAGCGGTCGAAGACTCTTGCCGAGAACCGTGATTTCGCGGGCATGGATGGATATTTCTCCCATCTGGGTGCGGAACACATAGCCCTTTATTCCGATGAAATCGCCTATATCAAGAAGTTTCTTGAAAACCACGTTATAGAAATCCTTGTCTTCGCCGGGACATATGTCGTCGCGGCTTACATATATCTGGATGCGGCCCTCGGAATCTTGCAGCTCCATGAAGGAAGCCTTGCCCATGATTCGGCGGCTCATGATACGTCCTGCTACAGACACTTCACGGGGAGGGTTCAGGTTGTCATCGAAATTCTCTTTGATTTCACGGGAATAACCGTTCACGGGATATTCCGCTGCAGGATAAGGATCGATGCCGCGTTCACGAAGAGCCTCAAGGCTACGGCGACGCACAATCTCTTGCTCGCTAAGTTCTTGGTTTGCCATATATTGGTTAAGTAAATGAAAGTCTGTCCTCAATCGTGTTGAGGCATGTATACAATTATTTGCAAAGTTAATAAAAAAAGTTGATATTCCGGGCAATATCCCCCAGATGGCATGGTGATGCGGTAAGTTAAATAAGACTTTTGAGTATTATGCCTCCCCTTCATTGAAGATTGAGTTTATAATATTTTCAACGCTATTGCGGCGCAGGCTTCTGCATCTGCAAGGGCATGATGATGGTTTGTGAGGTCGTAACCGCAATGGGCGGCTACGGTGTGAAGCTGATGGTTGGGGAGGTCCGATCCGAAAACCCGGCGGGAGGCGCGGCAAGTGCAGTAAAACGGATATTCGGGATATTCCATGCCATAAGCTTGATGCACGGCTTTAAGGCAACCTTCGTCGAATGTGGAGTTATGGGCAATTAGCGGCAATCCTTTGAGTTTGCCACAGACCTTTTCCCATACTTCCGGGAAAGATGGTTGTCCGTCAGTATCGTTGCGTGTCATGCCATGCACCCGGGTTGTGAAATATGTGTAATAGTTCGGTGTCGGTTCGATAAGGCTATAAAAGCGGTCGACAATTTCTCCGTTACGGACGATTACCACCCCTACGCTGCACACGCTCGACCTGCATCCGTTGGCTGTCTCAAAATCTATTGCTGCGAAATTTGTCATAAACAAGTGATCTCTTACTTATCTATATACGTAAACGAAATTTGAGCGTTATAATTATATGACGGATATAATGACACCGGAGCAGAGGCATCGCTGCATGGCGGCGGTGAAAAGCAAGGACACCAAACCGGAAATGATAGTGAGGAAGTTTTTGTTTTCCAAAGGTCTGCGCTATCGTGTCAATAACCGTAAATTGCCCGGTTCTCCTGATATCGTATTTAAGAAATACAGAACGGCTATATTTATAGACGGCTGTTTCTGGCATGGTCATGACGGCTGCCGGTATTATAAAATGCCGAAATCCAATATCGAATTTTGGGAGCGGAAGATCAGCCATAACCGAGCACGCGACATATCCAACACTGCAG
>CAMYSW010000326.1:0-3592 GCA_947297425.1 uncultured Porphyromonadaceae bacterium | reverse complement strand
CATCAAGACCTTTCACCTTGAAATCGACATCGCGCATGTAGGCGCCATCCTTCATCAGGCGTCTGAAACCGCGTTCCGAGAAGTAGGTCTGCAAATACTCTATGTAATCAGTGCGAAGCTGGTCAACTACGATTCCGACCACGAGTTTTGGACGTGACGCATCCTCGTGTGCCGCCTGCATCACCACGTTCATCGTGGCGAGACCGCAAAGCACTGTTGTTACTATTCTTTTCATTATTATCAAAATAACCTTTTCGCGGGGTGATCAACGCATAGGCGATTGCCAATGCAATAGTTGCACCCATCATGGGAAACACTGCAGGATTTGCACTTTGAATCTGAAACGGCAAGACTATCAAGAGGGAGCCAACCGCAATCATATTATACCACGCCATGGCTAATGCGCCATAACGCAACCTGCGGCTCAACACGCATATAGCCATCACAAGCTGTAACGGATTAAGCCATATGAGGAGAAGGTTCGGGGAAGTGGCCTCATGTTCCGATATAAACACCAGGAAAAAGACCACACATCCTGCTATACCGCAAATTCCGAACCAAACTGTATATACGGCACGAAGAATTTTCTTGCGCCATGCCTGCCATCCGCAAACAAGCAGTGAAAACAGCAATATGCACACGCCAGCCATAGCAGGCGTAAGATACCACGGAGTGGGAGGCAGGACCGGAGAGCCACGCTGCTCGGAGAGCACACGTGTTGCCGCGACCATCGGACGTCCGTCGGCATAATGCGCCTCGGCAACCTTGAGCATCATTTCAACGGGAACAAACATCTCGTCGCGTCCCCTCAGCTGACGGTCAAGTCCGCCTCCGAGGGCAAGGTCTATGCCAAACTGATACCAAGGATAGTTCTTATGATAAGCACGCATCTCTTCACGGAATGTGCCATACCTGACTTCGTCGGGATATATCACGCGAGAAGACACTGCCGAATCAATCCGCGCTATTATCCGGGTAGCACAATTGTCCTTGACGTAATTATAACGATATTTACTGTTTTCAGGTTTACTCTCTTCGCGCAATAAATTTAACATTTTTTGAGCTTCAGGCTGTGAGAGGTTAAGATCCTGCTCTGTCACTTTCCTGCCATCTTCCACATATTCGGGAAGAAACCAGGCAAAAGGATATCCCGCGACACGATAGTCCGTTTCCCCTTTGACGAAGCGGTACACAAAATTAGGTTCAGTGAAATCAAAGATACCGTAATTCCACACGGAATCAATCCGCTGACCATTCCGTATGCCTCGCACACGCACCGCCTCATGACCGCAGAGCTCATATATTTCCGAACCCGGCGAACATGTTATGATGCTCACAATAATAGAGTCTTTTCGAGCCTCCTCCCCGAAGAGAGAAAACCCGAAAAGAATAACTGTCAATATCGCAAGAAATTTCTTGGTCATATAAAATTTACAAACCGAAGTTGTTTAGAACGAACAGTTTTTAGGATAGCGCGGGAAAGGAATGACATCCCGGATATTCTGCATACCTGTTACGAAAAGAACCAGACGTTCGAAACCGAGTCCGAAACCGGAATGAGGCACGGTACCGAACTTGCGGGTGTCCATATACCAAGGTATATCACACATTCCAAGCTCGTCCATGCGCTCGCGGAGCACATCATAATTCTCCTCTCGCTGCGAACCGCCGATTATTTCTCCGATCTGCGGGAAAAGCACATCCATGCCGCGAACAGTTTTACCATCCTCATTAAGCTTCATATAGAAAGCCTTTATCTCCTTAGGATAGTCGGTAAGCATAACTGGACGCTTGAAGTGTTTCTCCACAAGATAACGCTCATGCTCGGAAGCAAGGTCTGCTCCCCAATAAACCGGGAACTCAAACTTCTGACCGCTCTCCTCAAGGATCTTGATTCCTTCAGTATAAGGGAGGCGAACAAAATCGTTCTCAACCACGAACTTGAGACGCTCGATCAGATCCTTGTCAAAATGGTCGTTAAGGAACTGGATATCATCCTTACAGTGCTCAAGAGCATAATTGATACAATATTTGATAAATTCCTCGGCAAGATCCATATTGTCGTTCACATCATAGAACGCCATTTCCGGCTCAATCATCCAAAACTCCGACAAATGGCGGGGAGTATTTGAATTTTCAGCACGGAACGTCGGACCGAAAGTATAGATGCAACCAAGCGCAGTCGCGCCGAGTTCACCCTCAAGCTGACCGGAAACCGTGAGACTTGCCGGACCTCCGAAGAAATCCTGAGAATAATCCACCTTGCCATCTTCAGTGCGCGGCAGATCTTCCATAGGAAGCGTGGTCACCTGGAACATCGCTCCGGCTCCTTCGCAATCAGATTCAGTGATCAGGGGAGTATGGAAATAATAGAATCCCTTGTCATTGAAAAATTTATGAATAGCAAAAGCTAACGAATGACGGATACGCAACACGGCGCCGAAAGTATTGGTGCGTGGGCGCAGATGAGCAATCTCTCTAAGAAATTCGAGAGAATGCCCCTTCTTCTGCAAAGGATAATCAGCAGGATCGGCAGTGCCATAGATCTCAAGCTCTTCAGCCTGCACCTCCACGCTCTGTCCTTTACCCTGGCTTTCCACGAGCAAACCTTGCACATGAATGCTCGAACCGGTAGTCACCGCCTTCAAGCTATCTTCCGTAAATTTGGAGAGGTCGAAAACAATCTGCAAATTATTTATTGTAGAACCGTCATTAAGAGCTACAAACTGCACGTTCTTGTTGCCGCGACGGGTACGCACCCATCCCTTCACATCCACTTCCGTTCCAGCAAATTTACCAGGATCGGAAAGTATTTCCTTTACGGTCTTTCTTCTAATTTCTTTCATTATTCGAATGCTCCCATCCTTAAATAATTAACTTCCTCCTGGGTAAGATATCTCCAACGACCGCGAGGCAGGTTCTTCTTTGTCAAACCGGCGAAATAGACGCGATCAAGCTTTGTCACGCGATAACCGAGACTTTCGAATATACGGCGCACGATACGGTTACGTCCGCTATGTATCTCTATACCCGCCTGGTTACGGTCGGTATCAGACACATAGCTGATCGCATCTGCATGGATCTCACCATCCTCAAGCTCTATACCGTCGGCAATGCGCTGCATGTCTTCTTCAGAGATATCCTTATCTGTCCATACATGATAGATCTTCTTTTTCACGAACTTAGGATGAGTAAGTTTCGATGCAAGGTCTCCGTCGTTGGTAAGCAACAGCACACCGGTAGTGTTGCGGTCAAGACGTCCTACAGGATATATGCGTTCCTGACAAGCGTTCTTCACGAGATCAAGCACAGTAGTGCGTCCGTTGGGATCATCGCTCGTGGTCACGCAATCTTTCGGTTTGTTAAGGAGCACGTAGCATTTACGCTCCGGAGTAACCACCTTCTCGTCAAATTCCACTACATCATTGCGTGAAATCTTTGTGCCGAGTTCGGTAACGACCTCTCCATTCACTTTAACTTTACCTGTAGTTATAAACTCATCGGCTTCGCGGCGTGAACAGATACCCGCGTTAGCCATATATTTATTGAGACGCACCTGCTCGTTCGGATCTATATCCTCAAGCACATAGTC
>CAMYSW010000325.1:0-3597 GCA_947297425.1 uncultured Porphyromonadaceae bacterium | reverse complement strand
ATCATGGACACTACAGAAATCATGGAATCCGGTTGTGACAGGGAATAAAAATAGGCTATGTCGGCAGCCGTCAGAAATATAGAGATACCCAATATCGACCATCGCCAACGGAACCTGCCTCCCAAAGAACCGGCACGACCCAATACAAGGAGTATAATCCCCATTATCAACATTTGATATAACGAATACCATGCCTGAACCTCAAGAGGTTCATAACTGCGCAACAGATATTTGTCGTAGAGAGCACTCACGGCACCAAGCATGGTTGCCCCTATCGACATCCATAGCCAACGGCTACGCTTGAAAGAGAAACCTTCCGCAGATCCTATACGGCTAATCATAAAGAGCGACAGAAAGCCCAGCAATATACCCGCCCACTGCAAAAGATTCAACCTCTCTCCAAACACCAGCAACGCGCCAACCAGCACTATGACCGGACGCGAAGCGTTGATAGGACCTTGGATAGTGAGAGGCAGGTGCTTTATGGAAAAATAACCCAGTATCCAGGAACCCAAAACTATCACCGCCTTAAGTATTATCTGCAAATGTCCCGTCAACGTGTCATTGAGCCCGAAACCGCCCTCAACGATATTCATTACCACAATGGGAGACATAAGCAACGTGCCGAACAGAGTATTAAAGAAGAGCACTGTCGGCACATTATTGTCGTGCACCGACATCTTCTTCATTATATCATAGAAACCCAGACCAAGCGCCGAGCATATCGCAAGCAATATCCACATGATTATCAAGAATGAAAATAAAACACATTAAAATCGGGAGGAATTTTGTGCAAAATTACAAAATTCCTCCCGATCTTTTAGAGTGCTTTATTTTAAATAATTTTATCCCGAATACAATGATTCTGTCATTATAAATCAGAAAAATCAGAGCTCGATAACGATCTATAACGTCTCGAGGGTGAATGGGGCGGGACGTTTAAGCGTCTCTTTGGTTTCTTTGCCGAAGCAATCGGTCCAGGAGATCTCGACTGGCGAATCCGGAGAAGACGCTTTAGCTCGGAAAAGCTGGAACTTACGTGTCTTGTGATACCCCTTGTTATATACCTGATTCAGCCAGATCGTATTACGCACCATGTAAGAAACGACATATAAAGGATTCTCTTCATTGACGATCTCCACCGGAAGCTCCTTGCCGTTTTCCGTTATTTTAAGCTCACCTTCAGGATCCCAAGCCCAAAGATTTACATACACATAGTTTTCAGGAACATCGCTATAGTCTGTCCATTCCGGATAATTCTTCCGGAAAGCTCGCACTTCCCTCTCGTTAGCGAAATAATCCTTTATCCCGTTCATATCCCATGCATAGAATTGCTTGTCGTGATCATACTCGAAAGCTTTATGCTCCCATTTAAGTTCCGGTCCGTCAGCGGTGAAAAGTTCATAACCTGCCGGCGTGCCGTCGGGACAGAGGTTTTTAAGCGCCGTAGCCCTTGTGCGCCACCATGCGCCACAAGCTCCTGAGATATTATGATCTATCAGGTTTTGCTCATCTTTGGGCATACGCACAAGACACTGTCTGTGTGAATGTCCGGAGAATGTATGCACGTCCTTGTAAGGCTTGAGGATAGACAGGAGCTCGCGTGAACTCGTCTCTTCAGGTTTAATGTGATATTCTGCAGAACCGTCATTTTTCTTCCATCTCAACAACGGGCAATGCATACTCACAACTATCGGTGTGTCATAAGACACTTTCGCAAGATCCTTACGGAGCCATTCAAGCTGTTCGGGTGTGAAATTTTCTTTATAATTGCGACGTCCCTTGATTCCCGGATAACTCTCCTTCTGCAAAGGTTCGTTTATATACTCTATATTGTCGAGCACGACATAATGAACATCACCAAGGTTAAAAGAATAATAGCGGGGACCGAACGCTTTCTGATAAGGGAGAGAGGCTCTGAGATCGACATCATCACCGGCGGGGGTAGCTCCGTCGTTATCATGATTTCCCATTACGTTATAGAAAGCCGTGGGGTAGTCGGCAGCATTAAGGGTCTTACGCAAATCGCCGATTTCAAATTCATGTGCATACCAATATAAATCCCATGTGCCGTCTCCAAGATTTATCGTATACGCCGGAATACCCTTAGAATTTAGACTTCTGACCTGCTCCTTTATGCAATCAACATATGGACCTGTGAAAATATCCACATCATTCCGCTCATTGGCAAGATGTATGTCTGCAAGGAAAATCACGGCATGCTTCTTGTTGTCAACTTTTTTAAGACGAAAATCATGACGCTCATACTGATCGGCAGGAAGCGTGAAATCTGCCCAGAACTGAGGCATCACGTCATCACGCACCGGCTCATAGCCGGAGGGTGTGGAAATAAAAACCTGCGGATTCTGTTTCTTGGATTTAAGGTAATAGGCACCTTTCTTGTCAGTCTTTGTCACCTCATAGCCATCCGACACTACAACTCCGGCAACCGGCTTACCGTCACACTCCACAGTGCCGGCGACCGTCACACCCTTTCCCGGTTTCACCCGAAGCTGGGATTTATACATAGACTGAGCATTCATTGTGACAGCGCAACCGAGCGCCGCCGTTAAAAAGGCTAACTTAAAAAGTTTCATCACGAAATTATTTATAATTATTATTGTTGCTTTCTGAAACACTCTGACAAAGTTATGAAATTTTCCTTAAATTTTCAAATGAGTTGAAACTTTCACGATTGAGGTTGCGTCTAATGTTGTGATTGATTAATTTTGAAAACCAATATTCTTCCCTCAGAGGTGAGCCATTTTTTAATGAGTGCCCTGGCACACTTTTCAATGAGTATTTACACTCAGAGGGAAATGAAAGATAAATGATGACCGCAAAAATTTCCACTCTATATGAACCGCCGGTGCTGACCGCAGCGAGAGCTACCGATTTCATCCTCTCTATGATGCGCCGTTTTTTAGCCGCCGCTTCCTCTATGATCAAATGCCCGTCGACGGATAGCGCGCAGGAAGCTCGCTTCCTCTCCCTTATTCGCCGGGAAGAATCCACAATCTCAGCCATCTGCTTCTCTTATTCATGCTCTATCGCGGAATATGACGACCTCCGGCAAGACGCCCTTCTCAACATATGGCGCGGCATAGCAGGATTCAAAGATGAATCGTCACCACGCACATGGGTCTACCGCGTAGTGCTCAACTCCTGCGTATCCACGATTCGCAAACAGGCGCGGCACAGCCGCGAATCTGAAAGTCTCGACAAACTCTACAACCTTGTCAGTGACGAACCTACCGAAGACCGCGAACGCATCGAGACCCTGCATCGCTTGATATCGGGTCCCAAAGCCGAAGACAAAGCGATGATCCTCATGTGGCTCGACGAAGCCTCCTACGATGACATTTCAGCCGTAATGGGGCTTCCACGCAACACAGTCGCCACCCGTCTCCACCGCATCAAAGAGAAGCTCTCCCGCCAAGCCACCACCCTATGATCCCCTATCTCCCTCTCCACCTATCCCTCTCCATCCCTCCTCATCCCCCCCTAACGAACCCCGCCGCCCTCGCGATCGCCCCCGTCGCCCCCACCAAACTAAGATAATAACCGAGTGGCGGGGCGGCGGCGCGGGTCGGGTGG
>CAMYSW010000324.1:0-3606 GCA_947297425.1 uncultured Porphyromonadaceae bacterium | reverse complement strand
AGCGTGTATCGGTATATTCCTGACCTACTTTTATCTGACCTTTCCATAAAGGATATGTCAAAACAAGCTTCTCTGCAAACATACGATTATGGTTGGTGGATGTGGTGTTTACCTCGCGGTCATCACCCATTTCGCTGAGTTCATTGTTGAATGTCAGTTCACGACTCTTATACCAAAGATAATCAGCATTGAAGTCAATGTTAAGTTTGCCGACAGTGCCATTATAATAGAGGTTGGCATAGTGGCGTGGCAGAGCAGTTGATTGATTATGGACATCAGAATTATAGCGGTCAAGCAACGCGCCGTCCTGCCATATCTCGCTTGGGATTGTCCCGTCAGTGTGATGGCGGTTCCAACTGTTCTGATAGTATGCACCTATGCTGTGACGGTCGTTTATCATATATGAAAATCCGAGTTTTCCGGTCATGTCATTATATGATTCCTTGCCAATTGTGCTGACGAACTGGCGATAAGTGCCATTGGCTGTAGTTGTGTTCATATCATTAAGACGGTCAAAGCGCGTATCGCCTTTCCACCAGCCATAATTGGCGAAGATTTCAAGACCGCCGGTACGATATTTGAGATCGAGGGAGTTGCCGGTCCGGAAGTAGTGCTGGAATCCGTTGTCTGTGCGAAGTGTTCCGCTAAAGCCGTCGCCCTTAGGTGGTTTAGTGCGGATACGTATCACTGACTTCACGTCTGCGGCGTAAGCCGCTCCCGGATTGGTTATAACCTCTACATTCTTGATGTCGCCGGAGTTGAGCTGCGATAGTTCCTGAAGGTCGTTTACTTTTCGTCCATTGATGTAGATTGCTGGAGCACCTTTGCCAAATACTTCGAGTGTGCCGCCATTGTCAACTACCATCGGAACACGCACAAGAACATCATTTGCAGTTCCGGCAATCGCAAGAGAGCTGCCCTCTACATTAGTCACCAATGCGTTTCCTTTCATTGTTGTGGTCGGACGTGAGGCTTTAACCACGACCTCTCCAAGTTCCACTGTGGACGGGCACAACGTGATGACTCCCAAATTGCCTGATTGTGGAACATTGGCTACTATTGGTTCATAGCCGGTGAATGATACCTTGGCTATCAAGTTGCAATCGGCAGTAGTTGGTATGGTAAAGTTGCCTTCTGAATCGGATATACCACCTGCAATATATGTGGAATCGCAATAGAGCACCACATTCACAAAGTCAAGGGGTATATTGTTTTCTCCGAGAATACGTCCTTTTATGTCGCGGCTGAAAGCCGGGAGGATTGCGAAGAGAGCAATCAGAAGAGAAATAATATGTTTCATCGTGTCTGTTTTTTTAGTTCGATAAGTGCGTCGATAAGACTTCCGTCAAGGTTGATGCCTTTTTCTTCCATTTTGTCGGAGATTTTCTGTTTGGTGTCGCTGAGTACCTCGCTGTCGAGGTCTTCCCACGTGAGTATTTCTGAACCATCGTGGTTTGTTGTCACACGTGCATTGTGCTCCTTTTTGTGTCCGGCAGAGTCTGTAACATTATAGATAACCACAGCTTGAAAGTTGCCGTTTTCAAGGTCGTGCGTATCAGCCAACCCTACATATTCCACATCGTGGATTGAGTCGAGATAAGCGAGGGTGGCATTACCTATATTGCGGTCACGGATATCACCTTGACCGACATTCCAACCGCACGATGAAAGTGCAGCATGTACCATTATTACAACTATGGCGAGTGTTAAAATTTTCTTAGTCATTTGCGTCAGTTTTTTAATTTTTCTGATGCAAAATTACATCTAAACGAATCTTAATACCAAATATAAAAGTCTTAATACGTGAAATGCAACCCGCTGATAATCAGGGGTTGCATTTCTTAAAAATCTTAATGTCGATGTTGACGGTCTTAATCGGTTTTAATAGTACGACCTTTCACGGAGAAAAGTCACTATATCCTCCTTTTCCGGCACTCCGAGTTTCTTGCGGATGGAGGATTTGCGCACATAGATTGTAGAGGTAGTCTGGCCGGTAATGACGCTGATTTCCTTTGTTGAGAATCTGGCTATCATCAGCACGATAATCTGCTCCTCCTTTAGTGTGAGTGTCTCGCCATAAGCACCATGAAGTTTGTCATAGAATCCTGAATAAAGCGTGTTGATTAGTTCAAACACGTTGTCCCAATTTACGAGTTCTCCCTCTGTGTCATTTTCGATGGAAGAAATCTTGCGTAGCATCTCGCGGTTCTGCTCCGTAGGAGTTTCGGCCACCATTTTGATTATGCCAAGTTGTTGAAGCATGGCTCGGCGCAATGCCGTAGGCGTATGGCTTTCGGTTTGCACCTGAGCCGGGGCGGATTTGAGTTCTTCGACCATCTTCTGCAATGCTTCGGCGCGTTCCTCATTTTCTCGCTCGCGGTGTCTTCGATGCCTGATAATCCACACCGCACTTGCCAGAATCAGAAAAGCAAAAAGAGTAATTACGAGAATAACAACCGTCTTATGTTCGCTTTCAGCTTTGAGTGCCAAAGCCCGTCCTTGTTGGTGCAACGAACTGCGTTCACTCTCCCATTGTGAGGCTTTAGCTCTATTGTAACGCTCTTGCTGACGATTATTCAACCCATTGACATGCACAAGCTTTATCTTGCCATTCTGCTTAAAGTCAATCATCGAGCGCAAGAGATTACTGTAACTTCGGTAATAAGTGTCATCTTCTTTCCTGAATTTAACGGCAAAACTATCAGCAATAGCAAGTTCTTTGGCGGCGCGGCTTAAATTGCCGGAATTAAGTGCATTCATAGCAAGCTGCATATGCAAATAATCAGCAGCTCTATTGTCCGGTGATGATTTTCGGAATATCCCCTCCACAACTTCATCGCTTTCGGCTGTACGCCCCATCTCTCCTAAAATCTGAGCATGTTCCAACTCAAACATAAACTGTTTGTCACCCCAGTTGTGGCTGTGGGCATACTCAATCAATTCTTCTGAGAGCATCAATGCTGAGTCAAGTTGCTCAGCGTATTTATATGCGCTTAAAAGCATATATTTTGCCTCTATTTGGCGGAGAGTATCTGTTTCAATAGTCATAAGTCTCCGCGCATTCGGTATCAGTGTATTACCCTGGTATTCCGATGCCCCGAGAAGCACACGAATGCGGAGGGTTGGAGCAATCAAGGAATCAGGGACATTGGAGAGGCTTACGATGGAGTCAAGCATAGTTATAGCTCCGGGAGTATCACCTACCCAAAACTTGTACCATGCGTATGCGGTACCACTACGTATATCTCTGGTTACATCTTTGCCTCTATAATAATTATGGGCGAAAGCGACAAGAGAGTCTCCAATCATTGAGCGGTTCTGACGCATATGCCCGAAAGCCACTAAATAATGATACTTGGCACGCAGCGAGTCAACTTTGAGATACGACGGGTCAATGTTATCCAACATCGCCATAGCACTGTCGGCATTGGCCAACATCAGTTTCTCCGCATCATCAAGGGTTTTGCGGTAATATGAAGCAGACTTTGAGCAAGAAGCAATGCCCACTGCTATCGCAGACAATAGGATGAATAATATGATTCTCATTAAAAAATCTCTATGTAAGTCGGTATTCTTATTACAAATATGATTAATATGAGCACTTAA
>CAMYSW010000323.1:0-3607 GCA_947297425.1 uncultured Porphyromonadaceae bacterium | reverse complement strand
CACCTGAAAGGCTGAAAGGAGTTTTCCGTTCGCCGACTATTGTCATACGCCATTCTTTACCGTCATGCCAAACAAGTCGATATTGCGGTATCAAGTCATCTTTTTCGCGCCAATATGTAGCAATATAAGGATGCCCCTCTTTGTCAGCAGTCATGCTTGTCTGATTGATCAACTCAGAATTTTGGGGCACATGCCATGCTATTTCTGCATTCGCGGCAGTTATAGGCAAAATATAATCCGACCCGTCGGAACGCTGCCAAGTCTGTCCCCCGTCTTTAGATATCGCATAACACAAATCGTGATTAGTTTCTACAAGCCAGGATTCACGCCAAACCCACGACAGGTAAAGGACACCACACTTATCCACATACATCTGCCAATAAGCGTTACGCTCATTTTCGCCATCTATTATAATATCATGAATGCGGTTCCATTCTCCCCTCTTTGTATCATAACGATTAAGGACAAGGTTGCCACGTCCCGAAGCGCCCGACCTATAAGCAAAAATCAAATCGCCGTCAGGCATAGTATAAAATTCAGGATATGTAACATCATTTTCATCCCTTCCGATCATCGGTTGCAACTCCCCAAATTCCAATTCACCGGGAGCTATAGATTTACAATAACGCAACGGATGCCCGTGATGGTCAAAAGAGAGATGAAGATAGCCTTCTCCATCCAATCCGATTGAAATAACGTTATGTCCGTCTTCAACATTCCCCTTATATCGGGTTCTGTTGAGTGTCCATTCATCGGAATCAAACGAACGCTTGCCTACAACCACAAAACCATCCGGATCATAATACGAAATATACTGCACACTGTCATTGCTAACGAGAGAGCAGCCTCTAAATACGGCCGCATTCACAGAAGTCTTGCAATAACCCTTTCCAACCGGCAATACTCTTGTTCCGTAAATAAGATTAACTCCCGATACTAAAAGAAAAAACAAAACCAATTTATATGGAAAACATATACACTTCATAAACATCAATTCAGTTACCTCTGGTATCGCATACTTGGACATATATATTGGTTTATAACATCAGGCTCTGCGGATTTCATTGATTGGGAAGGATGCCGATATTCATATACAATATCCCGAACCCGACCATTTAAGTTAATAGCCCCCAAACACATTAATATATATAACAATGTATCTTTCATATGTCCATTAAACACTTTAAATCAATGATGTCTTTTGCTTAAATTTCATAAGTAAGGAGACATCGAAATTATTTAATGTATTGATTAGTCAACAAATATAGCCAGAATTTTTTAGATTACAGCATAGATTTGGAAAATAAAGTAAGTTGATAATTACATTCTACATGAAAAAGAGCTATATGTCGGAATACGGCATGTGCCTCTTCCGATGACAAGCGCAATGACGGCTCCGGTGCTGATTCCTTTGCCCATCAGTGCCACTCCTATATATTGGATTACGGTTTCCGCTCTGATGTATAGCGTAACACCAATTATTACTGCGACATACACGGCAAAAACTGTAATCACGATGATCTTTTCTGCAGGTTTCGTGCCTGCGGCGAATACATCAATTTCATGACTGAATGGCTGTAGAAAGCTATGAGCCATCTGGCTTCGGCAACTATTACAGGCACAAAGAATCAACACTTTTATATTGTCTGTAATTTAGAAGAAATATCCATAAATCCAGCCTGAGAGGGTTGCCATGACAATTACCAAAACGACATATACCACGGTCTTTTTCGTACCCATTACACTGCGTATGACAAGCATATTAGGCAGTGACAGCGAGGGACCGGCAAGCAGCAGGGCGAGAGCCGGACCTTTGCCCATGCCGGAAGCGAGCAGTCCCTGAATGATAGGCACTTCGGTAAGGGTGGCAAAATACATAAACGCTCCGGCAAAACTTGCGAAGAAATTTGACAGTAGCGAATTGCCTCCGACAGCCCATTCAACCCAACTGTTGGGAATGATGCCGGGTAGCTCTATACCGTCGTTCGTTGATCCGAGCAGGAATCCCGCTGTCAAAACTCCTACTGCAAGCAGCGGCAGTATCAGTTTTGCGAATCCCCATGATGACAACGCCCATTCGCGGTTCTCATCATTGTTCTTATCACATAGCAATATTATTGCAAGCACAGCGACAGAAACAATCATCGGCACAAGGGGTGCTAGTTTTGCATCGGGAATGAAAATATTTGCGGTAAAAGCCGAAACAGCGACCGAGATTGCTCCAAGGATAATCCATCGTGCCTTGAGATGAAGTATTTTTACCAAGATAACGCACAATCCGATTGCGAGCGCCGATGTTATCCACCATTTCGCCCCATAGATCGCTGCCCAGACTCCATGGTTTATTTCGGAAGGCGCACCCCAGTTGGCGAACACGAGGATTGCCACGAGGGTAAAAAAGAACAGTGCGGTCTGCCACAGAGGACGCTTTTCGGGCGGTGGCATAATATTCATCTGTGCAACTTCTTTATCCCTTTCTTCCTTACGGAAGATGAATGACATAACAAGCCCGATTACCACAGCAAACATGACTGCACCGATGATTCGGGCAATCCCCATTTCCAGTCCGAGGATACGGGCAGTGAGAATTATCGAAAGTATGCTGATTGCGGGACCGGAATATAGAAACGCTATTGCCGGACCAAGCCCGACCCCACGTTTGTAAATGCTTGTGAACAACGGGAGAATAGTGCATGAACACACGGCAAGGATACCTCCCGATACTGAAGCCACAGTATATGACACCCATTTCTTAGCATTTGCGCCGAAATACTTTAATACCGCTCCTTGACTTACAAATACCGCAATCACTCCGGCAATGAAGAAAGCCGGAAGAAGACAGAGAACTATATGTTCACGGGCATACCATTTCGCGAGGTCGAGAGAGGAGTGTATGGCTGTCAACAGCGTTTCACTGTTAACCGGCATGAAGAACGCTGTCAAGAATATGACAACAGTCCATATCAGAAACTTGATTTCCTTTTTTATTTCCATAACTGATTCAAGTTGCTTCAAATCAGATGCCGATAGCTTTTTTTACTTCATCGGCAGATGGGACGTGTCCTTTTATTTTTACAGTTCCGTCAACAACCACAGCTGGTGTGGTCATGATATTGTAGCTCATCATCTCGACTATATCCTCTATTTTCGAGAGCTTGATGTCGAGATTGTTTTCTGCAATCACACGCTCGACAACCTTGTATGTCTCTTTGCATTTGGCACAGCCGGGACCGAGGACAAAAACCTCGCTGGCCTTTGTACTGGGCGATGTGGCACAGCATGAGATGCAATCAGTATCGGATGATTTAGAAGTACAGCCGCACTCAATAGCATGTTTTACAGAAGCATCTACTATGATATTGCTGTTACAGCAGCAATTTTTATTCTTGGGTGCAAATAGCACTGACCAAAATCCTTTCTTTGATTTCTTGTTATTATCCATATATTTTTAGAGATTGCCGGATTTTGTCAGTAAAACCTTTCTTGAAGCCGTCCGGGGTTTACGGGCATTTCCGAAGTTAAATTCAGTAAGGTTGCTTACCGTGGAAATATATCACTTCCACTCTATCCTTTTCAAGAGATTTCGCAGTGGCGGTGTTATCTCCGC
>CAMYSW010000322.1:0-3615 GCA_947297425.1 uncultured Porphyromonadaceae bacterium | reverse complement strand
CTTTGGGGTGACCTTTTGCATATTCCTATATGTGAAGTGTTTTACCATAAATTGAAGCAGATATATTACAAAGTTACAAAAATTTAATGATACAACAATAATTAACGTAGCCGATATTGTTATGAAATATCGGCTATGTTATGTTTCATTCCATTACTTAATAAATAATAAGGTAATCTCTGTCATTCGGCGTTGGTGGAGTTGCTTGTGGAATTTACCTTTGTATCGGCAGTGGGCGGTGTATTCCTTGAAGATGTTGCGGTCGCCGCGGCGGAGTTTTTTCAGGATTGAGGATTTATTGACAACTCCGGGGCCGCAGTTATAGGCTAATGCTCCTAACAATACACTGTCTTTGCCATATTGGGAGTAAAGGGCGCAGAATTTGCGGAGGTCTTTGCGCAGTAGTGCGTCGGCTTGTGCCTCGGTCAGTTGCACACCTCGGCGATATGGTTCTCCCGGCTGTACGCAATGACCGTAGCCGATGTAGGGCCAATGTTTCGGGTGGTGCATCGTTTCAAATTTCTTGATTATTAGCACTGCACGTTCAAATAACGGCAACTCCATAATGCTACGCTTTGCGGCGTGGGCGGGCGTTGCTGCCGCAAGGGTCAGCAACGCCACGAAAAACATCAGTAACTTTCTCATCGGCTGATCGGGGTTAATGTTCCGGGATTGATGGGCTGGATTGTAACTCCGCCGTCATCGTCGCTTTCGCTTTTTCCGTTGAACTCAAAAGTCTGTTCCCACGGTGTCGAGCCGAAATTATCTTCTAATGTGGCGATGACATTTATGTTTGCATCACTTGATAAGTAATTAAGGATATGTGCATTAACTTTAATCATAACAACATAATTTTAGGGTTAAGAAAATAGTCATATTTTATATCAGACATTTTTTAATTCTACAATATGTTTAATTTACTATTCACAAACTTCTTGGATTTGCAAAGACATGAGCAAGCCTCATTCTCTGAGCAAAGACAAGCATATCTGCACAAACTACACGCAGATGGAATGGGCATTCGACATTTGCGAGGATTGGCTGGTCTGCTAATCGCAATTGATGAACTTCTTGCCCTTAGAGAAAGTGACACATTCGAGATTCCATTGGAATATATCGTCCAAAAGACATCTGAATGGGATTCGATGACACGTCAACAACGGTGTGATATGCGCGTGGAGGTTAATTTCCATTGTCGCTTTCTTGGTGCGTCCAAGAGATGGTTGACATATTTGGGAAGACTGGATCACCGCTATTATCCTGAGGATAATATAATCAGCAAGATTTTTCCAAGAGGATACTTTCGAGTTCGACACCTTGTCTCACCGATGTATATGGAACGGCTCGCATATCTGGAAGCTCAAGAACAACAGGGGGTTCCTTCAGTGACTTTGAGACGAATCGCACAATATCAACTGACAGCCATAGAGTTGCTTGATTTACCATCTACTTCTCTTGTAACCATGAGTGAAATACAAAACGCGGCAGCTATATGGCGAGATGTTGAGGATCCAAGCAAACGAAAGAAATCCGGTACCGATAATAGTTATCGGACGTTCATTCATGTCACAACTAATTGGCTTTCACATATGGGACTACTTGCCCAGCCGGAGGAACATGATTTTCCCGAAAAAGACAAGATCATGTCATATCTCAACTGGCTTGTTGAATCCAAAGGATATTCTGTCCAGACTCATAGAAGCCGTCTGAGTATACTTCGTAATCTGATGAATTACCTTCAGGGCTCAAGCTTATTGCTTGCCGATGTTCAATCTACAGACATTGACAGTTATCTCAAAGAACGTCATTACAATGGGTGTAATCGACGCACTATTGCAGGGCTTGTATCCGTACTACGTTGCTTCTTCAGATATGCGGCTGATAGACAATGGGTGAAAGACGATTTGTGGAAAACACTTTCCGCCCCTCGGCTGTACACGATGGAGCAACTTCCGTCATATCTTCATTGGGATGACGTGAAAGTTATCTTGACTGAATCTACGCGAAATCCGACGATTCAGGGCATAAGGAATCATGCAATTTTATCGCTTTTGGCAATGTATGGCTTGAGATCCAGTGAAATCACTGAACTGAAACTCAAGGACATTGACTGGCGGAATAGCGTCATTCATCTGCGTAGGGCAAAAGGATGCAGACCGCAGGTAATGCCTCTGATAGATGAGGTTGCACAGCCACTTCTGAGATATATCCTTGAAGCTCGTCCAAAGTATCCGAAGCAGGAGTTTGTGTTCCTTACTACCCGAGCTCCATTCCACGGCATATGTACATCAACAGTTTACCAAGTGGCAAGTAGATCTCTGGAAGGCAGGCAACTCAACACAAGGCATCATGGTCCTCACAGTTACCGACACAGTTGCGCAACGAGACTGGTCAATGAAGGACACTCTCTTAAAGAAGTCGCAGATGTGCTCGGACATGTGAAAATCGATACTACCGCCATCTACGCCAAGGTCAATTTCTCCAGACTAAGGGAAGTGTCGGATATGGACTGGAAGGAGGTGCTTGAGTTATGATGCTCAATAGTGCCATTGACAAATATGTCGAGTATAGACGTTCATTGGGAGAGTCGTTCAAAACCAATGCGAATCTTCTGAAACAGTTCTGCAATTATCTGGGGAAAGATATGAATCTGTTAGAGATAACCGAATCCATCACATCAGATTTTTTGCAATCAGGAGGCAACGAGATTACTCGAAAGTGGTTTACGCGTCACGCTGCTCTGTCTGGCTTCTTCCGGTGGTGCATGTCACGAGGGTATGTATCAAAAATACCCTTGACTATGGATAAGCCTAAGAAACCGCAGCGAATAACACCGTATATTTACTCAGATATCGAGCTCAAGAAGTTGTTCTCAGCTGCCATGACATATCAGAAACGGCCTTCTCTCACATATCCTGAATGCGTCAAAGCAATCCTTCAGTTGACATATGTGCTGGGGTTAAGAATCTCAGAGACCATGAGCCTTCGCATGAAAGATGTGGATCTGGCAAACTGTTGTATCACAATCCATGAATCCAAATTTTACACGTCAAGAACTGTCACTTTCAACGAGGAAGTAAAGAAACTGATTGAAAAGTTCTTTTTATGGAGAAAGGACAACTGCAAGATCTCTGATGAAGACACATCTCTATGGATTATGTGTAACGGCTCGTCAATGAGACTGAACTGCATAAACGGCATCTTTAAAAAGATACGTATAGAAGCAGGAATCAGCCGAAACGACAACACAAGGTATCAGCCACGTATCCACGATCTGCGCCATACGTTCGCTGTGAACCGATTAAGAAAGTGGTACCAAGATGGTAAGGATGTTCAGACTCTTTTGCCTGTGTTATCTACCTATCTGGGCCATAAACAAGTGAGTTACACAACTGTGTATCTTACCATGACTACCGGACTGCTCTCAGATGCGGCCAATCTATTCTTTGAATATGCAAACCCCAAAACAAATCAACATGAATGAAAAAACCATATATCTCAGTTATTGGGTGCGGCGTTATCTCACCGACTATATGCTGGCTGCCAAGAATCTGTCGCGTAATACGGTACGTAGCTACCGCGATACCTTCAGACTTCTTGTTGGCTACCTTCGAG
>CAMYSW010000321.1:0-3615 GCA_947297425.1 uncultured Porphyromonadaceae bacterium | reverse complement strand
CCCTTGCCCCCGAGTCCGTTCAGGTAGAAAATGTTGTAGCGGATTCCCGCTTTGTCGAGCTTTGACAGCTGTTCAATAATATCGGAGGCATTGTAGCCTTTGTTCATACGTTCCAGTGTCGGGTCATGTGCCGTCTCCATCCCGATGTTGATGCTGTTGAGTTTCATGTGTCGGAGATTCTTTAGTTCCTCTACAGATTTGGGAATTATGTCTGTGACACGGGCAAACATTCCAAACGAAACCATGTGTGGCAGATATTTTCTCAGCAGGAGTGCCACATCCATAAGCTTATTGTAGTTCAGTGCAAAAGGATTTGCACCAGTTAGATAGACTCTTCGGGTGCGTGGTTGCCATTGACGGATAATTTTCAGGTCTTGCTCAACCTCCGAAAGCGGTGACATCCGGAATGGGGTGCCGTGATAAAGGCTGCAAAACTTGCACTTGTGCCAAGTGCAGCCGGAGGTCAGTTGCAGGAGTTGGGAACTTGCCTCGTATGGTGGTCGCCATATCTGTCCTGTGAAATGTAGCTCTGGATATATCATAACTTGAATTTTTTTATGTAATTTTACATAAGTAAATGATCATTTACCCAGCAAAATTATATGATTATCAGAGCTGAAGCAACAACTTACCAATGGGTTTGACCCTTACCGGAAAGTTTGTTTTGCTCGTTATCAGTCTCTTTGAGATATCACGATATGTCAAAAAAATTAGACTACGAATATTGTAAGGCTGCTCCGATGCTTGAATGGCTCGGCAACAAGTGGTCATTGGTTGTTCTCGTGAAGATTTCCGAGAACGAGCCGATGCGTTTCAACGAGCTGTATCGTAACATTCCGTCAGTATCGGAGAAAGTGTTGTCACAGGTGCTCAAACAGCTTACAATAGATGGTATAATCCGCAGGGAGCTGTTTCCCGATGTACCTCCTCGTACGGAATATTCGGTGACTGACTTCGGCAAGACTCTTTTGCCCCATGTGTTGGCGCTCATTAATTGGGGACGCGAGAATTTTGACACTATAATGTCAAATCGTCAAAACACAACATAAATTATTTGGAAGGACTTACCAATCTGTATCATTATAAAGTTGCGATTCTTTGTCTTATGGCATCTACCATTTCCGGAGCATCTTTGCAACCAAGCATATATTTTTTGCCGTCTTTAGTGAAGACAAGAAAGCGGTCGGAATTTTTGCCGTAATAAGCGAAATACTTGCCGAGATTTTTTTCTCTGAACCATCCGTACCACCCGAACCAACCTCCACTGCCGCATATTCTTATTGCGTCTATTGTCGGAGGACATAATATGACATCGGCAATCTCGGACAGGGGGATAGATTTGATTTTTAGCGGTCGGTTAATTTCCAGACTGTTCTTATCCAATAAAACGGACAGCGGCATAAAGAACAAGGTTGACAGGAATAGCAGAATGATTACAGCACCAAGAATCCAAACGGCAATATTGTTGTCGGGCTGTTTCAATGCATATACAAACATTCCCCAAAATATGGCTGTTGATATAGCTGAAATAATAAGTGAATATGAACTAAGTTCTACACGTTTTTTCATTATAATTAGTTTTAATAATCCAGCTGAAAGGCTGCAATTTTCTTGCAGTTATCGTTATTTATCTTAAAATTTTCACAAATCAAATTAGAAGCTGTTTAAGCAACTCCAATTATTCTTGTTAAAGTTACTTGCCTTGCGCCTTAACGCGCTTTACAATTTTCTGAATACCGGAATGCGGTGCCGCAACTCCTTTCGGTGTAGAGATTCCTGAATTTATAACTGGAGGATTCTTCTTTAGCTCCTTGGCTTCTTCTTCTGATACATACTCCCTGTCTGTTATGTAAATCTCTATGTAGCTTCTCATGTCAAGCGGAGTTTGGGTGTTGAATGCCCATTTATAAGCCTTTCCTCGTCCTGTCATTTTTAGAGAAAGAGAAATCTGACTGAGGTCTGCAGGTGTAATAGCGTTTTCTCCATCGCTATTTATAAATACGTAAGAACTGAGAGCCTCGGTAAAATCTGTTGTAGCGCCAATAACTTTCAGAGCATTCGGAGTATAGACATGATTTGGGTATTGTGTCATTATATCGTGGTTCATGCGTATCACATTGCCGTTTTTTTGCCAATCCATCTTTGTCTTTTTCTTGGTGAATACGGTTTCAGATGCGATACCTGATGTATTTGCAATCTTTTCAGGAAGATTCAATACATTGGATGTTGATGTAGGGAATACGTTGAGATTATACGACATCAGGAATATTTCGTCAGCATAGCGGCTTACACTATCAAGTCCATCTGCATTTGTGTGTCGACTGTATGTGTTCGATGTCAATATTCTCGGTTTTTGCCACCCTTTGATTTTTGTCTTGTCAATAGGAATAAGGAAGTCGACTATCGCTTCTTTATAAATAGTTAGCGAATCTTTTGATCCAAATGATGAGACATATTCCCTCATATATCCGGTTATATGCAGAAGAGGGCGCATACCCGGAGAAACTATGATTTCCGATAGATCGAGAGTTTTAGGGACCATTCTAATATTTTCACTGTTTACAGAGTCAATCTCTAATGGAACGTATCCGAGATAGGAGAAAGTCACAGGAAAAGCATTTGCCGGTAATTCCGGAATGACACCATCGTTCCCGGTAAGAGCGATCATCGTGCCGTTACGGTCGGTGATTGAAGCGAGAACAAGCGGTTCGCCAGTCTCTTTATCAACAAGTAAAGGACGGCTTTCGGCTGTTTTTGCCATTGAAAGCAATACGGTCAAAAGTAAGAATATAGGAACTGTCATTACCCTCCGGATGTTTGCCATGATATGATTTTTAATTGTCATTATTATCTATTTCTGAGTTTTATCGCGAAATTCCGACGGAGTCATTCTGTATTGTCATTTGTTGAGGGGATAGGGGAGAAACAAAGAAGGGGTCCGATTGGATCCCTTTTTTATTTTGCGCGAGATGATTACTTCTTTGCGCGGTTGCCGTAACGGTTGCGGAATTTGTCCACACGTCCGGCTGTATCGACGAGTTTCTGCTTTCCGGTGAAGAAAGGATGCGAAGAGCTGGTGATCTCAAGTTTTACAAGAGGATACTCTTTGCCGTCGATTTCGATAGTCTCACGAGATGCAACCGTAGAACGGGTGATGAACACCTCGTCGTTTGACATATCTTTAAATACCACCTCGCGGTATTCTTTGGGATGAATGTCTTTTTTCATTTTTGTAAATACTGCAGTTAATTTATTAAAAAATCTTGACAGGTCGCGATCCCGTCAAATGGCTTGCAAAGTTAATACTTTTTTTTGAGATGGCAAAGAGGCTGTTTCTAAAGTTTATAAAAAAGTAATTCCGAGTATACACCCGGAATTACTTTAAATATAACTTATGATTGGTTTATTCAAATTCAACGAGAGGCTGGTCTGTTGCAATTACATCGCCTTCGTTCACGAGGAATCTCTTGATTGTGCCCGCCATGTCTGTGGCAAGGTCATTCTCCATCTTCATTGCTTCATATACAAGCAGGAGATCACCTGTCTTTACTGTCTGACCGGGTTTGGCGAGTATTTCGATTACAGTGCCGCCCATAGGAGCGCGGAATACTTTAC
>CAMYSW010000320.1:0-3630 GCA_947297425.1 uncultured Porphyromonadaceae bacterium | reverse complement strand
GAAAGGCGCTTGCGGAGTTCCTCATTCTCCTTATCCTTCTTTTTGAGCATCCGCTCAAGAGATTGAATTTTCTTGAGTTGAGCCTGTCCGTTCCGGCTAATCTGACATATTGTCGCATGCTGAGAGTCGATGGTTTTCTGCATCGACTCAATCTGCGCGGATAATCCGCGAAGTACGTCTGTTATATCATTAACCGGCTGTTTCACAGATACAAAGATAGCAATTTTATCTGACATAAGCAAATAAAACCGCATCTAATTTCTATAAAATCAACAGATTAAACGCCCCTATCGGTATAACGTCTATTCAACATTACCGCCGTAGCGTGTCCGCTGAATAGTTACTTTTATCGAATCATATTGTTAAATTATCTTAATCGGTTTTCGGTTTTCGGTTTTCGGTTTTCGGTTTTCGGTTTTCAGTTTTCAGTTTTCAGATTTCGGTTTGAGGTTTGGAGTTGGCTTTGAGCCATTCAGATGCGGTCAGGCAGAGTTCTTCATACCATTCGCTTCCGAAGCGGCGTGTCAATGGTCCTTTCAGAAACTCGTAGGCACGCACCCCTTTTGAACGGCCGAGAGTTTCGGCGCATTTGCAAATCTTCCACCGGTGAAGGTTTACTGCAGTGAAGCCATCATATTCTTTCAGCCTGACCGGATACAGATGGCATGACGATGGCTTGAAGAAGGGTATCTTGCCCTCGCGATGAGCTTTTTCCAATGCGCACAGGCATTTGCCGCCGGGAGCATATGTGGTGAATACGCAGTCACGTCCTTCCACAAGTGATGTCACCAGGTCACCGTCTTCATCATAGTATGCCGGTCCCTGTTCTTCAATAACCTTCTGTGCGGCAGGGTTTAGCAACGGGTATATTTCGGGCATCAGTTCGCATAGCCGTTCGTATTCTTCATCGGATAGCGGTGCGCCTGCATCCCCCTCGATGCAGCATGCGCCGAGACAGGTGTCAAGGTCACAGATGAAATAACGTTCGATGAGGTCGAGAGATACGAGAGTGTCTTTTATTTGGAGCATTGGGTATTTTAGGTTTTAGGTGTTAGGCTTTAGGCTTTAGATTTTCAGTTTTCGGTTATTGGGATTGTATGAGGCTGAAGCCGATGAGGCGGTCGGCACGAGAGCCGGGCGGGTGATAATAGGTTGCCACCCAGTATTCGTTTTGGGTCTCGAATTTGTTGCCTTCGGTGATTTCGGAAGAGGGAACTCCTTTACCCGTGGCTTGAAGTGTGACGTAGCGATAGTTGTAGGCACCTTGCTTGAGGGGCATTTCAAGCCGATATTGACGGGCTTCGGAATCGTATACCATCCGGTTGGATGTGTCGAAACTGTCATGGGTCATCTCTCCGTCTATATACACGTCGGCATCGCGCAGTCGTGGCATGTCGAGCGTGAAATGTACTGTGATATAGTCTGCGCCGAGGTCTGAGTCTGTGGCGTTATATTCGCGCACCATGAACCGCCCGTGCTGCGTGCGGTCAAACTCATAATTGCGCAGTGCCCTTCCATTATCTCTCTTTAGCCACACATGATAGTTGGAACCTCCGAATTTGAGGGAGTCCACACCCATCCCCGGAAATCCGTTGCTGACACTTTCAAAACGGCGATATTCGTTGCCCGCCGGGAATATAAGTTCCGGCATATGCTGATATATTATCGTGTTGCCTTCTACACGCTGCGGACGGCGGAGAAGACGTCTTGAAGCCTCGCTCCCGTTCTGGATGATTGAGATTTCTATGTCTTGATAGGGATTTGCATTTTCTATACCGCGTAACATGACCGACATGTCAAGTTGCTGCCATTCGGTGTTGTGTCCTCGGTCTGTGCGCCCCGATGCTGTCCCGGAAATTGCAGCTGCCTCTTCGGTCACCATGAACCGTGCCTGCAGCAAGATATCTTCTGGCGCATCCCGGTCTGTGACCTGTAGCAGATAATTACCTGATACCAACGGACGCATTGACTGGTTGGGAAACTCTATGCGGTAGTTGACGAAGTGCACGAACGTATTTTCCGAATATGCAAAATCTTCAATGTCTGCAATGTTGAATCCGTCGAGATATTCCGATTCCACAAGTCGCGACGGTTGCCAGTCTGCATTGCAGTGTATCAGGCGATATTGCAGCCAACGGTTGTCTTCTGCAATTTCGTCGAAGGATATGACGATCCTGTCGTCTGAATTTAACCGCATCACGGGTGGCGACATGAAGTTGTCGGGATTGCTGACTTTTAAAGTCCTGAATCCCTTGTTGAATATCCTTGTGGATGTGTCGGCGGCGATTCCCTGCATGGCGATGAGACATGACAGGATGGCGGTTGCCCAATATTTAAGATTATTTTTTTTCAAAGTTTACCAGTTGATGGGCGTTTTGCCATGGGCTGTTAGATACTCGTTGGCTTTGGAGAAATGTCGGCAGCCGAAGAAGCCGCGATATGCGGATAGGGGAGAAGGATGGGGAGCGGTTAGCACCAGATGGCGCGATCTGTCGATGAAAGCGCCCTTGCGTATTGCATCGGATCCCCACAAGAGGAACACGATCCCTTCGCGATTCTCCGCGAGAGCATGTACGGCGGCATCCGTGAATGTCTCCCACCCCAGTCCGGCATGTGATTTGGGCTGGTGTTTGCGCACGGTAAGGGAGGCATTAAGCAGCAGGACTCCCTGTGCCGCCCAACGGGAGAGGTCTCCCGAACCGGGTACAGGATTACCCGTGTCCGTGTGTATTTCTTGAAAAATATTCCTTAACGAAGGGGGGATATCTATCCCCGGATTCACGGAAAAGCAGAGACCGTTGGCTTGTCCCGGTCCGTGATACGGGTCTTGACCGATTATTACAACCTTAACGTTTTCAAAAGGTGTGGTGTCGAACGCGGAGAATATTTTTCCGGCAGGTGGATATACTTTAAATGCAGGATTGGAATACTCCCGACGCACAAGATCGGTCAGAGCCTTGAAATATGGCTTGTCGAACTCGGCGTTTAGAGCCTTTTTCCATCCTTCTTCTATTCTTATATTCATAACCCAAAATTAGCAACAAATCCTCATATTTCGAAATTGAAGTTGAATTATTCGGAAAAAAAATATAACTTTGCATCGAAAAGCCTTTTGTGTCTCCTTTCAGACGCGAGAGGTCACCGGTAAAAAGTCTCCGTAGTTCAATGGATAGAATATCGGATTCCGGTTCCGACGATTAGGGTTCGACTCCCTACGGGGATACTTAAAAGTGCCGCTACAGCAAATGAACGCTGTGGCGGCACTTTTTCTATTTGGATTTAGGTGTGTTTCTTATCTTACGGTCTTGTATGTGCCCTTGTCGGTCTGCACCATATACAATCCTGCGGGAAGACTGAGTAGCGCATCAGCCGTAGGTGAGTCAAGCACCTTGATGCCGCTTGCGGAATAAACCGCTATTATGCGTGCTCCTGTAGCCGCGATTTCGCTTATTTCGGAAGATCCGCTTACCGTTATTTCGCACACATCGTTGGCTCCGTTGTATGCAGTTGCCGAGATGTAGGCGTGTCCCTCTTCAGCGGCAGTCACATTTCCTTCGTTATCTACCGTGGCTACAGCTGTAATTACTCACTGAAAAGTAGGCCAGGGCACTCATTAAAAAATGGGCCACC
>CAMYSW010000319.1:0-3633 GCA_947297425.1 uncultured Porphyromonadaceae bacterium | reverse complement strand
GGAGCCATTGCGCACGGCTTCTTCCGCAGATGTGAAAGGTTCGTGCTGCACGAGCTGGAAACCGCTGCTATGGAACACGAGCGTATATCCGGCTATGCCCGTGGTATGGTGATATGCCTTTGCGAAACCGCCGTCTATCACCATAAGTTTGCCGTTTGCCCGTATCGGGCTTTCCCCTTTGGCGGCACGCACAGGCACATGTCCGTTGATTATATGCCTGTGATCTCCTTCCACTCCGAATGCGTCAAGAATCATGTCGCACACTTCCTCGTTGTTGCGGAGCTTGAAATACCATCCCTTTTCTTCGTGATGGGTGGCAGGGTCGTTAATAAAATATCGTTCAAACGTTGCCATCTTCGATTTGTCGAAAAGAGGCGAATCCGGACCGCACCATAGATACCAGAAGAAATCGCGGGCGTATCGGCGTTCATCGTCAGAGGAATCATCGTTGAACGCTTCCCTCATGGTCATCCCTATCTTGTGGAGAAGTTCCCTCCCTTTGTATTTTTCCCCGTTTACGTCCACTTCCTTTAAAGAGCCGTCTTCGTTAAGGGGAAGTGATGCGTGGAAAAGGAGATTGGAATTATAGATGCCATACATGCAACCGTTGGAGAAGAGACAGTCGATATGCTTCATTAGCTTGTCGCTGACGCTGAAAGAGTGACGCAGCTTGTCAACGAGTTCTCGTTCTTCGGCTGTGAGTGCAGTTGGATCTTCCGGATTGACGGTAGGGAAATTGGTGTCGTTCAGCGGATATTCTTTGCCTTCAAGAGTGACAGTGCCTTTCTCAAAGTTGATTCTTGAGAGCAGGTCGCGGTCAGACAAATTCCATTCCGGATGGTCTTTTGCCATATGAGCTTCCAGTTTAAGCTGTATTATGGCTATTGCCTTATGCATATGGGCTATGAGGAGACGGGATTTTTCACTTACCGGGTTCTCCTCCTCGCTATTGGAAATGTGAGGCAAGAAATGTGAGCAAGGATCGTCGCCATAGGTTTCCATCGCGAACGTTGCCAGTGGCACCAGGTTGATTCCATAGCCATCCTCAAGGGTTGCCATGTTGGCATATCGCAGTGATAGGCGCAACACGTTTGCCATGCAGCATTCGTTGCCTGCGGCAGCTCCCATCCATAAAGCGTCGTGATTGCCCCATTGTATGTCGAACCGTCCGTAATTACAGAGAATATCCATTATTATGTGTGCTCCGGGACCTCGGTCGAAAATGTCGCCGAGGATATGCAGCTGATCTATGCTGAGACGCTGGATCACGTTGCAAAGCGCGATTACAAACTCGTCAGCCTGTCCGGTGGATATTATGGTTTCGATGATGCGGGAGAAGTATGCTTGCTTGTCATCATCGGAAGGGGATTCGTGAAGAAGCTCTTCGATAATATATGCAAACTCCCGTGGCAATGATTTGCGCACCTTGGAGCGTGTGTATTTCGACGATACCGACTGACAGACGCGGATCAGCCGATGGAGCGTGATGTTATAGAAATCAGAGAGGTGCGTTTCGGAGGCGCGTATTATCTGAAGCTTCTGTTCCGGATAATATATAAGGGAGCATAACTCTCGTATATCCTGCTCGCGCATGGACGTTCCGAACAGTTCGTTCACCTTTCGTTTGATATTGCCGGAAGCATTTCGCAGGATATGCCTGAAAGCCTCATGCTCTCCATGGAGGTCGGCAACGAAATGTTCAGTGCCTTTGGGGAGGTTGAGGATTGCCTCGAGGTTTATTATCTCGGTGGAGGCGGCGCTTATGTTCGGGAAAGTCTGCGCGAGTAACTCCAGCACCCGGCGGTCGTTTTCCACCCGTGTTCCGGTGATATTTTTAGATATAGGGGTCATTGCGTCTTGTTGCGTCTTAATTATTATGCAAAGATAATTAAGTTTTAAGTAAGTAGCAAAAATTAATCGGCATAAGCAGCTCAAACATGCGCTTATGCCGATAATGACGTCAAGGGTGCTATGCCTTATCGGTTGATGAATTTTTTGCCGTTCTTAATCACTATACCTTTGTAAGATTTATCGACTTTCACGCCATAGACATTGTATACCGGTGCATCGGAATCGGCATTGTCAGTCTCGATTCCTTCAATCCCGGCTCCTGTGTCGGGGTTTGTGTAGGTGAGGACACGGATGCCATGTACGTAAAGCGGTGAATTTTTCATATAGTTGTAGAAAAGGATAGTGCGTTTCTTGCCCGGTTCACTTTGGATTTTGAAATATTGATCCCAGTTCGGTCCAAATTCATCATCTTCGAGTTGTTCAATATCTTTCCACATGCCGGTGTAGGTGACATTTTCAAGATTGTCACCCATGAAGCCTCCGCTCTTTTCCCCACCTCTTATCATGTTGCACGCAGTGGCACGGACATGATCGTCGGAGACCTGCACGGACAGGTTCAGGTTTTCTTGTTCTGCGGATAGATATATTTCCAGTTTTGCGCAGTCCGGCAAGTGCATGAGGATTCCCCCTCCATGCCCGCTTGGAGCGGCATATCCTACAAAATTAGGACTTGCCTTAGGCAACATCAATGCTCCGGTGTGCGATTGTGGTCCACCCTTTGTTCCGTCTGTGCCTAACCCGACATAGTCTGCGATGTTCTCCGGAGCAGGATATTCAAAATCTTCAGTTTCATAATCCGATTCAACGAATTGGATCTTGAAGGATTTGGTTTTGGTATTGAATCCACAATACTTGTCAAGTTTCTCCTGGGTATCAAGCCATAGCCAGCCGTCTGCATCGACATCGGCAGGATCAAAGAAATTGTAGGTCTGTTGTGCGTTTGCAACAGAAAACGCGGTAATTGCCGCAAGTGTAAGTAATGTTTTTTTCATGATTATATTTTTTTTTGAAGTTTTCAGTTTTCGGTTTTCAGTTTTCAGTATTTGGCTTCGGCTTTAGTCTCAAATCAGAAAACAGATTATTTTCATCATCAAAATCAGAAAACTGAAAACCCAAAACTGAAAACCAAATCATACCTCTCTCCAGTTAGGATTCTGTTCGACTCCGTGGTAGCGTATGTCGCTCCAGGAGATCGGCCAGAAATATTGTTTGCTGTCGAAATATCGGATATTGTTATTGCGCCCATTCACTACGGAATATGTATACTTCTTGGAGCCGTCTGTGCGTATCACGATTTTCACGCGATAAATGGGATTGTCTTCTCCGCACATTGTCTCTTCAGCAATGCCGAGGCGCAAGAGGTCCCAATATGTGGTTTTTTCGAAAGCGAGTTCCACGCGACGTTCGTTGAGTATGTCTTCGAGTGTTACTGACGGAAGCGGGGGCATGCCTACCCTCTGACGGATCCGGTTTATTTTATTGAGCGCATCTCCGGTGCGTCCTGCATGCCAATCAATCTCCGCATAGTCAAGGAGAAGCTCCGCATAACGCCAGATGATATAGTTCTGAGAGCTTGCATATGTTTCGTCGGTGTTGATCTGTTGTGATTCGCGGAGGAACTTAGCCATGTAGTATCCTGTGCGGGTGACAGATGCAGTTGTCGAAGTACCATAAGGGGTCAGATCGATACCGGCTATCTCCTCTCCGTCAACGATCGTATAGTGTAGATCCATTTTACGCGAGGCCCATTCCGCTCCGTCATAAAGAATATTGGCATAGAAA
>CAMYSW010000318.1:0-3644 GCA_947297425.1 uncultured Porphyromonadaceae bacterium | reverse complement strand
GATAGAGGTGATTGAGACTGATGGGTCTGGAAGAAGCCGCCGTATGTATGTGATCTGCACATTAAGGGCGAGAGAGTTGGAATAGCTTGCGTCACCCCATATTTTTTCGAGTATAGTGTCGCGTTCAACAGGTTTGCCGATATTTTCAGCAAGCATCTGGAGAATTTCTGTCTGACGTACAGATAGAGAATGAGTCTCTCCTTTGTATGTAAGTGAGGAAAGATTGGGGCGAAAAACAGTATCTCCTAACTGGTATTCAACATCTTGGTTTACGATCAAGCTCTCAAACCTTTCGTTGATTTTTGCAATAAGTTCTTCTGGATAAAACGGTTTGGGAATATAGTCGTTTCCTTTTAGAGAAAAACCATGCAAACGGTCAACCTTGTCAGTCCTGTCCGTAAGGAAAAAGATTATAACCCTCTTGTCGTTCTTTCTGATGATCCGCGCCATCTCGAATCCATCAAGCTCGGGCATATTTATATCAAGCAGAATCAGATCCGGGTGGATTACATTGTACATTTCCAATCCCTCCTTACCGTTGTTGGCATAAACTACTTCATACCCTTCCGCTTCGACGAAGCGTTTGAGAAGCATTGAGTTTTTGAGGTCGTCATCTACCAAAAGTATTTTAATCGTTTTCATCATTGCGGTAATCTTATTGTAAAACAAGAACCCTCCCCTACCGAGCTCTCAACTGATATATCTCCGCCATGCGCATCAATCAATAATTTCACATAAGCAAGCCCAAGCCCCATTCCCGGTTGTTCACCGGCTGATGCCTTTCCGCGATAGAAACGCCTGAATATATGTTTCAAGTCGCTTGAAGAAATGCCGTTGCCGGTATCGTTAATCTGAAGTTCCACGATTCTGTTATTCTCGGTTGCCGTGACATTTATTTCCACCGAAGATCCGGAATATTTGACGGCATTCTCCACAATGTTATTTAAGATATTGTAGAGGTGTGAACGGTCAGCTGACACGCTTATGCTTGTAGCAATCTTATTATTGATGACAATAGATTTGTCAGGGGGGATTATAGTTACCTTTGCTATATTTTCAAACAGATCATGGAGATTGATATCCTGAATATTCAGAGGTATCTGTTCTACATTATTGAAAGTAATATCCCTTAGTTTGGAGAAATATGCTGAAAGATTGTCGAGGGCATTCCTTGTCTCCGACAATATTTCATTTTTTATGTTTTTATCTTCCATCATCCGTTCATTATCCAGACCGGATATGCACATTTTAAGTGTTGAAATCGGACGTTTTAGCTCATGAACCATCGTAGTGATGAAACTGTTACGCATCTTGTCAAGTCGTGATAGTTTCAGAACCGTGGAGATTTGCAACACAAGACAGGCAATAAGCAAACATGATACAAACAGCGTTATTATGAGTGTCTGCCACATTCCGGGAAGCACATCAACCGGATTTATAGGATAGACAATACGAACAGTCAGCCCCTCAAGTTGCGAGTAAGGTATGGTCATTGTTATATTCGGACTGAATACGGATTTATGATACTTAATCTTTGAACTCCATACCATACTATCGGCTTTTATCAACGTAATATCCGCCTTTATCCCGTTCTTATTCATCACTGAATCTATTCCCTTTATTGTAAAAGGACATTTTCTTTCTGTCCGGACATTGCCAGTGGCAACCCATGCATCATTTTCATCCCTCGCTCCGGAGGCGTCAAAGACCATTGAATCGACAGGTGCAACCATTTGGATATTTGCCAAGTCGATTGCCTTGGCTTTCTGCTCGTCGGTGAGAGGCGTTCCCGGTTTCAACCCCAAAAGCTTATGGGCAGAAAAGATATATGTATAAATTTTAGATGTGCGGGTTGTCTTTACAGTATCTCCATATTCCTGCTTCAATGAGAAAGTAGGAACAGAGAATATATTGTCTCTATCCTTCCCTTTTTTATTAAGAGAGTCTGCCCTGTTGTCGGAATGTGTCGCACGAATGGCATTATAATCGGTTACACATTTCTCTATCTTTTCGCTCATGGAACGTTCGTAATCCTTGAGTGAAAACTCGTATCGTCCATAGAGCCAATATATCTGCATTCCGAGGAAAGCGATGATTGCAATAATTGTGATTATATATAATATTTTTATTCGTTTGCCCATGATGCAAAATTATAAAATTTCCATCAGTTACGATGTCTAATAAACTGGCTATTTGACTAACGGTAATAATTTAGTAATAATTCCATAATGTTTGAGTAATGATTATTTTCTGCGTGAGGATAGATGGCAATGTAACTTTGTGATGTGAAACAAAAAACCAATTACCTACTTAAATATGAATGATATGAAGAAAACATTTTTAATATTGTCACTCGTTGCAATAACAATATCCGGTGCTTCCGGCAAGGTATTACGCCGCCAGCTCAGTATCTTTTCTGCATCTGTGCCTGAGTCTGAAAGAATCGCTTCAGAAATTATGGAATTTGTATATGACTACAGATGTTGCGTTGATACCACCGGCTCACTGTCTGAGAACTACGACAGTGACAACATGCTTCTCCAGATCGGTCCAAACGGGCTTTCTAAATTCTCAAGTTACAAAAATCTCACTGTAGACTCCATCCTCATGCGTTCAACCAAGGAGCAAATTGCTCAGGCATCCTTAGACGGCAAACTCAGCACTGGTGAGTTCATGACAATATATAAGAATTACCCAATGGGGCGATTGATTCATACGGAAAAAATCTGTCAGGATTGGTTTCGTTACGATGAAGAGATGCCGTCGCTTGAATGGGAATTGTGCGACTCTGTATCCAATGTGCTCGGATATGAATGCCTGAGTGCCAGATGCAGATTTAGAGGACGCGTGTGGACGGTTTTTTATACTGAGGAGATACCGCTAATGAATGGTCCTTGGAAGCTTCATGGTCTCCCCGGACTTATCATGAAGGCTTCTGATGAAAATGGACATTACACATTTGAGTGTATAGGTATCAAGTCAAAAGCCGACCGCCCGATAACCATCTATAAAGTGCCGTTCAATAAAACCGATCGCAAAGGATATTACAATGCAAAACATCGCTATGATATAAATCCGTATGCTTACTTTGAGGCTACTACCGGTAGATCTGTATCCGTTACGGACGAGAATGGCAATCCGGATCTCAGTGCCTATGATCCAATAGAACTTCCCTATGACTATATTGAACTTGACTGGAGGAAATGAATAGATTTCTCATATTTTGCGTTCTCTTCGGATTGAAGTCAGCTTCGGCGGCAATTCAGGTAGAACTGCGGGGCATAGTCAGGGATGACAACACAGACGAACCTATTGTTGGCTGTATTGTGAAATCTAAAGATACGTTTACCACTACCGATAAGGATGGGTATTTCGCTATTACGCCCAAGACCGGGGCTGATTCTGTGTCTTTCCGCGTCATGGGTTACAAATCGCTTTCACTACATGTCTCTTCCGACATGTCGATGGTGAGACTTACTCCTAAGACCACAATTCTTAAAGATGTAATTGTCGAAGCACCAGATATCTACGCTAAAGGTGATACTTTGGTGTTCAATGTGTCACGTTATGCCAACGCCAAAGATAATGCGTGTAATTACTCACTGAAAAGTAGGCCAGGGCACTCATTAAAAAATGGGCCACCA
>CAMYSW010000317.1:0-3645 GCA_947297425.1 uncultured Porphyromonadaceae bacterium | reverse complement strand
GTATCTCACCGTATTGGGTTGAAGGAACTACAGAAGACTATATCAAGTTCTATCGTCCTCCATTCGGAAAGCAATTGAGCGTTGGCTTGTCGGCACATGGAGAATTGACCATGCCTATATTCGCGGTTAATGTGGGACTGGGTTATGATTTTTTGAATCCTAAAGGTAACAAACGTTTTTATCAGTCTCTTACGTTGAAAACGTTTATAACCCGCAATATTTTCTTGAATGTCGGTTATCGTTTAGGTAACTTTAAAGATCCTCAGAATCTTATGCTCGGAGTGGGAGTGAGGTTATAATAAACTCTGGTAATTGGTTACATCATAGTATTTTAATGGAATTGAAGTTAGTAAATAACAGAAAAGTTTTATTGTTATGTGCTGTGGCAGTATGGTTTGGAATATTCTCAATATCATGCCGTAGTTCAAAAAAGGGGGGAGGAAACAAGGTTGTTTCAAAAGAAGTATCTATCTCTGTAAAAGAAATAAACGGGAATGAGTCTCAGAAAAAGATTGTAGAAGAGGCTATTTCCTGGGTCGGTACCCCATATGCTTACGCCAAGTGCGATAAAAAAGATGGGACGGATTGCTCAGGTATGGTTCTTCGTGTTTATGAGGATGTCATGGGGTGGAAATTGCCACGTAATTCAGCCAAACAGGCTGAGTTTTGTATCCCGCTTGATAAGGATGATGTAGAGACAGGTGATCTGGTATTTTTTGCTACCGGACGCGATCCTGATAAAATATCACATGTAGGCATAATGATAGACAAGGTGAACTTTGTTCATGCATCAACAAAGAAAGGGGTTATTGTATCTCGGATTGACACTCCATATTATATCCGCACTTTCAAGATGTTCGGAAGAGTGCCGCAGGCGGCAGAAAACAGAGATTAAAATAGCCTTTTCTCTCTTTCCCGTAGCTCATAGCCTTATGTTTATCGGCATATTCGATTGTCATCTCTGATGAAATGGAGTTGTCCCATAAAATCATCATTCATATCATGCATTTTATTTGTGTCAATCCTGAATAAGTATATTGAACAGGTCGTGAGAAGGGTTCTGAACCCTGTAATTAATTCTCAGATCATTGCAGACCCGTTCAAAAGGCGTCTTGTATATGGCAAAAAAGTTTTTAGCAGAGCATCTTTTAAGGGTTGTCATGTCATCCTTACTCAGTTTAAAAACAGGCAGGAACAGCTCATCAATCATATTCACAAAAAGCTCCTCCTTGTTCTTGTTGAAATAGAATATGGCACCGCGCGTCCTGTCTATGCCTTTCTCAAGATCAGAAACGGATATTGCGTCCCATGCACCCATAGCCATCATGCGATAGCACCGGCGTAGTATGTCTATTCGGTTGAGTTCAGTAAAACAACAAGCTCACTCCAAGAAATAGGCATAAATGTCACTTTTTTGGAGTGGCAGTATTGTCAATCACCGGGTGCCGGAATCACATTGTCATCTCCGTCTATTGGCAGCGCACCGATTCAAGATGAAGGCTTCACTCATGGAGCAGCTCTACCTGATGATTTCAAATTGTGGCTGAGCCGTCAGGTAGTGTTTCACTGAGTGAACTCGCCTCGGACACACTCAGTGAAACACTACCAATCGCCGATGAGATAGACGCAATTGTAAACGGAGCAAAAGAAGAGGTGTTCTGAGAGGCAATGCGTCTGCATATAGCTGAAAATCAAAATAAAAGTATTAACTTTGTGTATGCAATTATTCGTATTCATAACGAATCAGAATATAATGAAATATTGCAACAGGCTGTTGCAGTAATTGAAACCGCGCGAGGTAATGCCGCCCGTGCCATTGTCAGCACATCCAATAAAATGTATTGGCGGATTGGTCAACTGCTATATGAACGTAAACTCGACAGCAAACACGGAGACAATGTAGTCAGGCGGTTGTCTGCTGACCTCAAATCATCATATCCGAAGATGGGAATGTCAGTGCGCAACTTGTTTAATATGAAGAGATTTTATGTTAGATTCCATGAAGCTAATCCAAAAGTGCAACAGGCTGTTGCACTTTTGCCGTGGGGTCATATAAACTATCTCATGTCTAAGTTCAACGATAACGATGAAGCGATAGAATATTATGCTTGCAAGTATCAAGAAAATGGCTGGAGCCGAGATTTGCTCATTAACGCTGTAAAGCTGGAGATGCACAAGCATCAGCCGGAAAACAATGTTTCAAACAATTTTGCCGTTGCACTCCCTGAGGCTCAAGCGGCATACGCCAACGAGGTATTCAAAGATTCCTATTGCATGGGATTTCTTGGAGTGACTGAGCCGCTTCTTGAACAGGAGCTTGAGCGGAGATTGGTTGAGAAGGTAAAACAGTTTCTTCTGGAACTCGGTCAGGGGTTTACATACATCGGCAATCAGCACGTTCTGTCCTATAACGGCAAGGATTACAAGGTGGATATGCTCTTTTTTCATCGGGGACTTCGGTCGCTCGTTGCCGTCGATTTGAAAATATCCGAGTTCATGCCCGAATATGTCAGCAAGATGAACCTCTATCTCTCGTTGCTTGACAGACTTGAACGTGGCAAAGATGAAAATCCGTCAATCGGTATAATCCTATGTGCTGAGAAAGACAACGTTGAGGTCGAGCTTGCCCTCGAAGGCTTTACCAAACCTATTGGCGTTGCCGAATACAAACTTATCGTGCCTCAAAAAGAGCTGAAACAGCTAATCACTGACGAAATAAAGACTTTCAACCAAGAAGTTGCCGATAAATCAACACAACTATCAGACAGTGAGAAGTGAGAATAACAGTTTTTCTTTTGCCCAGCCATACTTATAGCTTGGTTTAGTTTACCGGGCGTATATATATCGCCCGAACCAAACCAATCCGGAGTTTATTAAGGCAATGCACCTAAAGAGCTGAAAATCCAATAAAAAATGATTAACTTTGCAATTGGAATGACAAAAGAAGAACTTGTAGCACGGCTACGCGACATAGAATGGGACGATTTCGAGGTCAAGACCGCGAAGTCTGACTTGCCGAAGAACATTTGGGAGACTGTCAGTGCTTTCTCAAATTGCTCCGGTGGTTGGATTGTGCTTGGCGTGAAGCAGTCCGGTCGCCTGTTTGAGATTGTCGGTGTTGATAACATTGAGAAACTGGAACAGGACTTTTTCGGCACTCTGCGTTCCAAGAAATTCAATGTACCCCTCTTTGCCACGCTCCATCGCTACGATATAGACGGCAAGAATGTCATCGCTTTCTATCTTCCGTCATCGGAGGTCAAGCCTGTTTATTTCGGATCACTCGAAAACACCTTTATCCGCATGGGTAGCGGTGACCAACGTGCCACTCAGCAGGAAATAATGTCAATGATTCGCGACCAGTCATTTGGCATTCAGTCGCAGAAATCCATTCCAGAGACTAACATCGATATGCTCAACCGTGATGCATTAACCGACTTCCGAGGCGAAGTGCGTCATTGGGGCTTGGTTTCACATCTTGACAGCGTGAGCGATGAGGATTTTTGTAAAGGCGTCGGAATCACCGACCATTCCGGTCAATTGACCTATGGCGGACTGATAATGCTTGGCAAAAGCCCTTATACTTTCAATTTTATTCCTACATTCTGTGCCGATTACGTCGAGATCCCCGGCACTGGCATGGAG
>CAMYSW010000316.1:0-3679 GCA_947297425.1 uncultured Porphyromonadaceae bacterium | reverse complement strand
CCGTTTACCTTTCCGTCGGTCGGCTCACACCTCACATTATATAATGAGAGAATGGCGTTGTACTCGCCGATGGTCTGGAACCTGTAGCGCATACCTACCATCTTCACCGTGTTCGCAAGCTGCCGCTTGATGTCGCCTGAAGGGTCTATCTTCCTTATCGGCATATCCGGAGTGATTTTCTGCCGTTCGGATGAGCGCAGATTGTATTTCTTTTCCAGATCGCGGCATATATCCTTGCTGCGGTAGAAGTTATTTTTGTCTGACACACATCTTCCGTCGGTATCGACACGGAGCGCTACGATATGTATATGGTGGCGGTCTATGTCCATGTGCTTATAAACCATATAAGGCATATCGCCGAAGCCCATCCTTTCCATATACTCGCGGGCGAGTTCGGTGTATTCCACATCGCTCAAACGGTCGTCGGGATGCGGATTGAGGGAGATATGCACCATCGGCCGCTCCGTGCGCGTGGAGGTTGGCATCCAGCTTCTGAAATCCTGATAGGCACGGTTGATGTTTACCTTTCCCGTGCCATCGTTGTAGATCTTGTTTGTGGCAAGCAGCCTGCCGTTCTCCTTGTTGATTTTCTCCCCGTTGTAGCAGAGCGCACGATACAGCGAGTTACCTAACGATATTTTTGCAACCATTCGGCATCGAATTTTTCGGCGAGTTCAACGATGCGGTGGCTCACCTTCACAAGCTCGCCTGTCACTTTGACAAGCTCGCGGAGCATGGCGGACGAGCGTGAGGATGTGTTGTGGCCCTCCAGTTCCTTTACCGCACGGTCGTATGTTATGCCAATCGTTCGGTACATGGCGTTGAAGTCGGAGAGCCTGTCGATGAAGATTCTGGAGTTCTCATCAACATAGAATACCTTGAACGGCTTTCCGAAAAGCTGCAATTTGATGAAGGCGGACAATGATTCCACCCCCGATTTCTCGTGCATCGCCTGAAGCTGCGACTGCTCCACGGCGTTGAAGTTGACCGAACAGCGGTACACCGTAGGGTCAAGTTTGGGATGCCTCCCTGCGTTTCTGTAATTTTTCTGATTCATAAATTTTGGAGATTTTAGTGACTTATGCCGGAAACAGGCCTGTATGCACCGCAGGTTCCAAGTTCAGGGGAGTGCGACTTCGGAGCGGCTCCACCCGGTGTCAACCGCAAGGGTGTTGTGCTGCAATTTTAATTGTTTGCAGCGGAACACATACCTTGCAGGTTTCATGTGAAACTCCTTCCGTAAGAAAATCCGCCCTTGTAAACAACATCATGGAAATCGGCGCCGGTCATTGCCGAAAATAAGCTATTTGAAGTCATAAAAAGTTCGGTTTTCCGTGGGTGACGGTGTGCGGATTCACAAGCATGTTCCCGACACTGCAAAGTTACAGCCATTTTTGCGTCCGCACACCATACCCGGATTAGTCACAATCAGTCAACCATTAGTCAACATACTCCACAACCCTCGGATTGTTAGGAAATTAGAAAATTTGGGCGTTACTTTGCAGAGGAATTGATGGAAAAACGGACTGATGAGCCAGTCAATTCAAAGGCTCATAAAACGGTTGATTCATTCCCTCATCGAACATTGAATTTATTAAGGAACCCACGGGTTAAGGCATCGTCTGATTGAAGAATCAGGCAACGGACAAATGCAATGGTGAATTGCCGGAACAATCAATTTCCGGATTGAAGGATTCTCAAATCCATTTCAAAATCCATCGGCAAATTCATCAATGAGTATCTATAACACGATAGATTTATAGACAATCCCACGGTGGCTTCCACACAAGGAGATTTCTCTCGGATATAAGACCGGTCAGTTAAAAAGAGATGAATCCCTTTCCATGCTATGCGGAATACAGGCCGACAGCGAAATGTAGCAATCAGTGCTCCCCCCAGACAACAAATTTTCTAACAGTTAAATCATTTTTGAATGGCAAAACCACTCTATGTGGCTGTCTCCACTCAAAAAGGTGGAGCCGGCAAAACGACACTTACGGCGGTACTGGCAAGCTTCCTCTATTTCATCAGGGGAATAGACCTAATCGCCATTGACTGCGACTATCCGCAGAACAATCTCGCAGACCTGCGTGACCGTGACTTCATTCTCGCCGAAAAGAGCAGGAAGGTGAACGAGATTGTTTTCCGCACTTGGAAGGCGCGAAACGGCTGCGCATACGACATCGTGAGGTCAACCCCAGAGGATGCCCTCGCCGTGGCGGAGTCATACGCCGCTATGGAGAACCCTCCGCGTATTATTTTCTTCGACCTTCCGGGAACGGTGAACAACAACTATGTGATAAACACAATCTCGCAGATGGATTATGTGTTCTGCCCGATAACCACCGACCCTATGGTTATGGAGACCTCGGTAGCCTTCGCGAACATCGTCCACAACACGCTCATCACGACCGCCAAATCGAAAATCAAGGGATTCTATATGCTCTGGAACAAGGTACCCACCCGTGAGCGTAGCGATCTGCAATGCCTGTGCGAGCAGTTCATCGGCACTCTGGGCATACCCGTAATGGAAACGGTGCTTCCGGACAGCACCAAGTTCCGCAAGGAGGGTCAGGGTGAAAAGCGGTTCAGCGTTTTCCGCTCTACCATACTGCCGCCTGACAAGGCATCCCTGAAAGGGAGCGGCATAGAAGAGGTGGTGAATGAAATCATGGGCATAATGGGCATCTGAATATGGCTTTGGACGAGAAAGAAATCAATGAACAGGGAGAACAGTTCCTCCATGCGCTGCGCCCCAAGCCGACCCCGCCCGCCTCCACCCCAAAGCCGGTGAAAAAGCCGCGTGAGGATAAAAACAAGGAGAAAGCAAAGTCTTCATCCAATGGCGACGAGGAGCGGTATATGGACACCTATATACGCAACAAGAGCCTCAATTTCCGCAAGGGACCGGGACAGGCACTTATCCACAAGGACATACACACGGTTCTCAACCGCATCGTGAGCATAATCGGCGACAACGAGATAAGCGTGTCGCAGTATGTGAACAATGTGCTGGCAAGACATCTGGAAGAATATTCCGGACTGATAACAAGATTACTAACAGAAAAATTCAAGGCTGAAATATGAATAAAGAAGTAAATGCGGATGATGTGGCTGCATACTGCGATGCTTTCCTTGCACCTTGCCGCATACCGGGCGGCGGTCGTCAGGTACGCATTTCGGACAAGACCGCAAGGCAAATCTCGCTGATAATACATCTATCGGGCGTAGAGACCGCTACAATCGGCGGTTTTGTGGAGAATGTCATAAGCCGGCATCTTTCCACCCATGAGGATGTGGTAAAGGCTATGCTGACAAATCCACCCGTATTAAAAATTCCCAAACAGTAACTCAAAATCCAACACTATGTTTTTCAACAACAAAAAGAAACAGACACCAAAGAAAATCACGTTCACCGGCACAGCCGTGGTGGACGGACAGCCGGAAAGCCCGGACACGAAGGCAGAGGCCCGGTATCTCGACCGCTTCCTGTCACGCAACCGAATAGAAGCTCCGCGCAAAGGGATATTCGTCAACCGCGAACTCGTACACCGCATAGCAAAATACGCCGCTGTGATGGGTCAGGGGGAAGCGTCCATCGGCGCGTATGTCGAGGAAATCATACTTGAGCATCTGGAGCGCAACGCCGCGACTATCAAGTCTTTGTTCAACGCAAGCC
>CAMYSW010000315.1:0-3679 GCA_947297425.1 uncultured Porphyromonadaceae bacterium | reverse complement strand
GCCATATGCCGAGATATGCGCCCACACCTGCGATCGGTAGTGACAGTATTACGGCGAGTGGCACGGTCCAGCTCTCATATAAGGCAGCGAGGAAGAGAAACACGAATAAGAATACGAGACCGAGAATGAGTCCTGTGTTTCCGCTTTCATGACGTTGCTGATATGACAGTCCGCTCCATTCCACACCGATATTGGAAGGCAACTTCTCTTTCACAAGCTGTTCCAATGCGTCCATCGCTTCGCCGGTGCTGTATCCGTGAGCCGCCTCGCCGGATATCGTGGCAGAATTGAACATGTTGAAACGTCCGATAGTGCCCGGTCCGGTGGTGAAATGTGAATTGCCGAGTGAGGATACCGGCACCATGGTGCCGTCTGAACTCTTGACAAAGAAGAGGTTGATGTTCTCCCTGTGCATGCGGTATGGGGCATCTGCCTGGATGTAGACGCGATATATACGGTTGAACATATTGAAGTCATTGACATATATCGACCCTGTGAAAGCTTTCATTGTAGAGAAGATGTCACTTACCGGAATGCCGAGCATCTGGGCGCGGTCGCGGTCCACATCGAAGTATAGCTGTGGTATATCTGCCTGCATGGATGTGGACAGCCCTGCGATCATCGGCATTTGCGATGCATAATTCTTCAATGTATCCACGGCGTTCTGCAAGTCGGCATATGTAGCATCCGCTTTTGCCTCGAGCACCATCTCGAAACCTCCGGAGCTTCCGAGACCCGGTATAATTGCCGGAGAGAATACATAGGCTTTACTTTCCGGATATTTTGAGAGTTGTTCGAGTATTCTTGCCCTCACTTCAGTGATGTCGTCTGTTTCCCTCTTGTCCCAAGGCTTTAGAATCACGGTCAGCTGGGCGTGAGCCTGATTGGTTCCGACCCGGGGTGAAGATCCGGTAACGTTCAGTACGTATTCAACATCCTTGTCTGCCATGAGCATTTTCATGGCACGCTCCGTCACTTCCCGCGTGCGTTCTATGCTTGCCCCTTCCGGAAGTTCGAGTTCCACAGTGAAATATCCCTGATCTTCCTGCGACATGAAACTGCGTGGCATAAATGCATTCATCATATATATGAATCCCAATGCCAAGGCGAATGCCAGATACATCCGGCGAGGGTGGACAAGTGTGCGTTGTATTGCATGTCCGTAAAACCTGTTGCCGCGTCCCAGCCATACGTTTATAAGACGGAAGATCTTGGCTTTTCGTTTGTTTGATGCCGGTTTCAGAAGTTTTGCACACATCACCGGAGACAAGGTAAGTGCCACAATCGTGGATATGACAACAGAGACGGCAATTGTCACTGTGAACTGACGATACAGCTGTCCCGTTATGCCTGGTAAGAAACTTACCGGCACGAAGACGGCACAGAGAACCAGTGACATGGCAATCAACGCGCTTCCGAGGTTCTGCATTGCTTTGGCTGTCGCTTCTTTGGGGGGCAGGTGTTCGGCATGCATTATACGGTCGACATTTTCCACTACTACTATAGCGTCGTCCACCACGATACCGATGGCAAGTATAAGTCCGAGCAATGTGAGCATGTTCAATGAGAACCCGAACATCAGCATCACGCCGAAAGTACCCACAAGGGAAATAGGCACCGCTATGACAGGAATAAGTGTAGCCCTCCAGTTCTGCAAAGATAGGAATACCACGATGATAACCAATATCAGAGCTTCAAAGAATGTCTGGTACACATGATGTATAGACTCTTTGATGTATGTGGTCATGTCGAAAGGTATATTGTAGCTTATTCCTGCCGGGAAATTTGAAGATAAAGACTCCATCTCTTTTTTCACGGCATCGGCAACCTCCATGGCGTTTGACCCCGGAAGCATATTTATATTGATCACCGCTGCATTTCCTCCGTTGATACCACTTTCTGTGGAATAGCTTTGTGCCTCAAGAGATATTCTTGCCACGTCTTTAAGACGTATGATAGATCCGTTTGACGAGGCGCGTAGCACGATCTCTTCAAACTCCTCCACAGAAGATAATCTCCCGCGTGCTATGATCGGCATGGTCACATCTATCTCCTCTGCCGGAGCCTGCCCGAGGGCACCGGCGGCAGATTCCCGGTTCTGGTCTTTCAGCGCATTCTGTATGTCTTTTACCGTGAGCCCGAGATCGGCGAGTTTGTCTGGCTGCAGCCAGATCTGCATGGCATAGTAGCGCCCTCCGACATTGCTCACGCTTCCCACCCCCGGTATTCGGCGTATCGGGTCAATCACGTTGAGAGTGGTGTAATTGCTGAGATATACCTCGTCAAACTTAGGGTCGTTGGAAAGGATGGTAATGGTCATAAGGCGACTTGCCGTCTCTTTTGACACGGATATGCCGTTCTGCACCACTTCTGCCGGAAGTCGAGACTCAGCCTTTTTTATCCGGTTCTGGATATCGACTGCCGCAAGTTCCGGATCTGTGTCGATGTCGAAAGTGACGAGTGCCGAGAATCCTCCGGAGTTGCTGCTTGTCGACGACATGTATATCATGCCCGGTGTGCCGTTTAGTTCCTGCTCTATGGGTGTAGCCACGGCTTGGGTCACGGTTGTTGCGTCGGCTCCCGGATAAGACGCTGATATCCTGACCACCGGCGGCACTATCTGCGGGTATTGATCCACAGGGAGCATTGCGAGTCCGATGGCTCCGATGATAAATATTACGATCGAAATTACGATCGAAAAAACCGGATGTTCGAGAAAGAAATTCTTACGCATTTTAAACTCCCTTTTCAGTTTTCAGTTTCTTTCGTTTTGTTGAGATTTTCCGGAGAAGCTGTCACCGGATCAACTTTCATGCCGTGATTCAGTTTGTGGAATCCTTCCACCACTATTTTCTCTCCTTTTGCGAGACCGCGTTCCACGATCGTGCTGTTTCCAACCTCCGGACCGGTTTCGATAAAGCGTTTTTCCACGACTTTGTCAGGCCTTACTACATAAATGTAAGCACCGTTTTTCTCAATAACAAGAGCTTTGGTAGGCACTTGGACAGCTTTTTCGCGAACGTCAAGGAGTACTCTCACCTTGGTCACTTCCCCGGGAAGAAGGCTGCGGTCGGGATTAGGCATTTCGGCACGCACCGAGAAGGTTCCAGTCTTTGGATCCACTTGGGGATCCGCAAAATCCACAAGTCCTTTATGCGGGTATTCAGAGCCGTCGGCAAGCGTTATAGTGACGAACGAGTTCCATTTGCGCGAAGGATCCTCGCTACCGAGGTTTACGTTCCGGTCTTTTCCTCGCAGATAGTCAAGGGCGGTCATTGAGAAATCGACCCTCACCGTGTCGCTCTTAACCACCGTTGCGAGAAGCGACTTTCCTCCTGACGGACCGACAAGAGTACCTATGTCTGCAACCCTTTCGGAGATATATCCTGATATCGGTGATGTAACTCGAGTGTATCCTAAGGTGATTTCCGCTTGAGTGAGGTCTGCCTTGCTTACGGTCACTTCCGCCATGGCGCTCTCGTAAGCTGCGGTGGCATTGTCAAGGTCGAGCTGTGAAGCCGCGTTTTGCTCATACAGCGGTTTTATTCGGTCAAGATCATGTTTAGCCTTACGCGCCTGTGCCTGCGCCTTATTAAGTTGCGCTCGCGCTTTGTTTACGTGGGCTTCATATAGCTTGGGGTCGATCACGAAAAGGGTGTGTCCCTTTTTTATGTATGAC
>CAMYSW010000314.1:0-3682 GCA_947297425.1 uncultured Porphyromonadaceae bacterium | reverse complement strand
ATATAATCGTGCGGTGGAGGGCGGTATCATAGAGAACCGCAATCCATTCAGGCATGTATATACAGGCGTTGGCAAAACAGTGAAACGGGCACTGCCGATAAAATTTTTAAAGAGAATCAAGGCTCTGGACTTGTCTGTGACACCATCTTTGGAATTTGCAAGAGATATGTTCATGATGAGCCTGTATCTCAGGGGGATGAGTTTAGTGGATATGGCTTATCTGAAAAAGACAGACCTGAAAAACGGTTATGTATCCTATCGTCGCCGCAAGACTGGGCAATTGTTGATTATCAAATGGATGAGAGAAATGCAGATGATACTTGATAAATATCCCGATAATGGGAATGTATATCTTTTGCCCATAATCCGTACTCCCGGCGTCAATGAGCGATGCGCTTATCGTAATGCAGGATACAACATCAACCGCAATCTTAAAATCATAGGATTAATGGTGGGTATAACAGTTCCATTGACACTTTACGTGGCGCGTCACAGTTGGGCTTCCTTGGCAAAGGCAAAAGGCATCCCCTTGTCGGTAATCAGCGAAGGGATGGGACACGACAGCGAGCACACCACGAGGATTTATCTTGCCAGCCTTGACACCTCGGCAGTAGACAAAGCCAACGCTCTTATTCTCAAAAGCATTTAGCCGTCAATTCAGCTTTCTTAAGAAGGCAGATTCCGGGAATGATGCTGAAGTATCTTGCGTGAGTCTTGACGCAACCTTAAGATTTAATGTTTCAGTCCACTGATTCGCCGAAATTTTTCTCCCGGTTGTTTAGCAAATATCCAAATCTCTAAACAAGAGATACTTATTGGCTTGCAAATATAGCTATTTTTCTGCAAATGAGAAGAGTTTGTGCGTCTAAAAAATATAATAGCAGGCTGAAAATTTGTGAAATGTTTAAAAACACTCAAATTATAATGATCATTAGTATCACATAATCAATAAGATAAATATTATCCATATCTCTTGTTTAGAGATTATTAAAAACGATGTGATATATGAACTATGACGTACAAGTAGGTAACACGATCCACCGAGGAATTTCCTATGCGGAACTCGTAGTACTTCCTATTGAACCTGATACATTTGTACGTCGAGATAATGGCGATTGGATACAAGCCAAAGATTGCATTGAGTTAACTCATATATTGGTTCAGCGTCCTTTGACATCTTCGAGATATACACAACCAATTTCTTCCTCCGACATTAACGAATACTCACAAGATGATTATATAGACGAAGAAATTGATGATTACGATGATGAAGAAGATGAGATTATCGAGGAATCACAATATGCACCTCGATACACTCCTCAAACTCCGATAACGTCCACACCGCCGATTCAACCTTATTATCATCTAGGCTATGTGGAGGAAGAACGGATTTTTATACCTACTGCCGAGTATTTCAAGTGTAAGCAAAAGCGCAAGGCCGCCATCATTGGCGTTTGCACTTTAGGTCTTGCCGGTCTCTCGCTTATGGGCGTGGGTAATACTTGGCGCAGTAATATATTTGCCGGAACTTCATTATCAGCAAATGCCGGAATTGGATTTGTATTGAAGTGCGTCTCATTCTTCCTTTTGACAGCTCTTATCGCAATCCCTTATTTTATATATTCAGTGTTCGCTCTGATATATTATTCTATAAGATTAAATAATCTAAAACGTTAACTTCATGCCTATATACACCGCAAGCCGAATATCAGCAGATGCTAACGTCTTATATCCCGATGCAATTGCTATCGATGGATATAATGTCACATATTACAAGGGTAGACCTTTCGGCTATGAAACAATAATAATACCACGACATACAATATGCGGTGTCTATCTTAATAGTGGAATTTTCTTTGCTGATGTCGTTATAGCGAGTGCCGGCAGAGCTACCATTGAAGCAAAAGGTTTTAAGAAATCTATCGCAAAACAAATTGTAAACACCCTTACATAACCTATATGCCACAGACCTTATATTACGCCCAACTAGACGACGAGTATTTTGGCCCGTTCTCGCTCGAAACCATCGTTGATATGCATTTGACTCCAGATGTATCAGTCCTTTCTACCGACACAAACGAATGGCGACAGGCAGGTGAATATCCCGAGTTAATCGATTCGTTAGATTTGAGTCTGTACGAAATTAACGAATACGATAACTCGGATGAAGACAACGAGCCAATTGTACCAATTCGGGTTGTACCTTCATTTAATGATCGCTCAATATTCTACATTCGTAGAGGGGGTAATCCTTACGGCCCTTACAATTTGGATGCACTTGCATCAGTAACTCTTTCAGAGGACACCGATATCAGTCTTGATGGTATGACATCGTGGTTCAAAGTTCGCGAAATTTCAGGACTTCTAAACACTTTAGAAGCCATCGCAAATATGGAGACCGCTCCTATACAACCGCAACAACCTTTTCAACCAGTAAATCAAGACAACAATGAGCAAATTTCTGAAATCCTCAATCGTATTCAAGGCTTAGTCCCTGCAAAAAAGCAACTTTTTAGACGAGTATTCTCTACAAAGGAGGCAGAAAGTGATTTTATCATCTCAGAATATAATAGAGTGTTCAACACTCTATTAAATCTTATGAAGAATCTAAGCGATTTATGTGTCAATGCGTCATTGACTCGCAGAGCTGTAGCATTGATTACAAGCACAGTTAATGATGTCGCTTCTAAAATCAACAATCATTATGCTTCCGAAGTAGACCGCATGAATGTGAACAAAAATGAGTTCACTACTTCAAGCGTGACTATCGGTCAAACCAACTTCACACTTCTCCCTCCATTAGAAAATATTGAAATTTCACGCATTGATTTCCTTACCGTCCTCGGCGATAAAAATCTATGCGTAACATACGACGAGACATCCGAGACCAAAGCGCTTGACTTTGTCAATAGTATTGTTGGCAAATTATACCTAACCAACCCGGCACGTCTGATCGTTACCAATGTCATAGACACAGATTTCATGACAGGTCTCGATGATTCATTTAAACTTCTCAATCGCGAGCTGTATAAAGTTATCTCTCGCACTGATGAAGTTCGCACTACGCTTACATCATTGCAGGAACGCGCAAGTACAATACTTCGCAACTTGCTCGTAGAGAAAGGTTCAACTCTCCAAGACTATAATAGCACTCATGAGAACAAGGAGGCAAATGTACTTCTTATTCTTAAGGATTTCCCTCATGGTCTCAATACCGATAATCTCGATTCGCTAAAGAAGCTAGCGAATGTCGGTCCAAAAGTCGGCATTTACGTAATAATCCTTTCTTCTAAAGAAATTATTGACGAAATGGGCGAAAGAGAAATTGAAGCCTTTGATATGGTAGAATTTGCAGAAATCGCAAATTCGTACCATTTCAAAGATAACGATAGCAACATCCTCGGTTTGCTTGAAGCCCCGGATTCTAATGATGTAACAGAGGGTACAGTTCAGTTTGACACACTCACTGAATCTGACATCAAAAAAATTGTTAAAGAGGTCAATAGCAAGTGTGAATTGAAAGAAGATGTTGTAGTATCCATTTCTGAATATCTTCCCGAAACTTCTGATTGGTGGTCTTTCGATAGTGCAAGGCAAATTGAAATTCCGTTCGGAGTGGGAAATGACATGCATGTCAAATCTCTCAAAATCACTCAAGAGAGCGGACAGAATACAGCTGTTT
>CAMYSW010000313.1:0-3695 GCA_947297425.1 uncultured Porphyromonadaceae bacterium | reverse complement strand
CTATAAGCATGAACACCACATAGGAAGCCGCTACTGCCGAACATAAGCCGATACCGGCAAGCGGACTGTCGGGAATACTTACCGAATAGGCAGGAAGTCCAGGCACGGTAGACTTCAGAAGTTGCCAAAGCAAAATCCCGACACAGCATATCCATGCTATAATGAGGATTATAAGGAAAGATGTTTCTTTCACCGTGTTGTCAAACATATTATGGCGCACACGCACATCTTTCATGTCTGAGACCAAGGTCTTTATATACCTTGGAGTATTTTTAATTTTCAGGCAAACGGCACAAAAAAGGATCGCCAGGACTGCAAATACCCACGACAAGCCGTCGCCCGACGACACACGGGCGGCAACTATGTCCGAAACATGTTCGCGATAAGGAGGCTGCAACACAACCCCGAAAGCGTTCTTCTCCTTGGCTATGGAATCATTAACAGCCCTGACAATAGAATCTTCCTTTGCCTTGGCTATCGAATCAGCAACCGACTTGACCGGCTTCCAAGTGCCGACAGCCTTCCTTACCGGCGATGAACTCATTCCTACGGGCAGAAGCTGCTCCGCAGACTGAGAGGGCACCACGATCTCATTGACCGTATGCCACCCTTCTTGTTGAACTCCACTGTTTTGAATACTATCCTGCATCTGATTCAAAATTAAGAAGATGTTTAGAAGCTGTTTAAAATCAAAGCCACCCCTCTGCCTTATACCATTCCACCGATCTTCTGACACCCTCTTCAAGATCGATTTGAGGGGCAAAGCCGAAATCGCGCCGCGCCTTGGAAATATCCACGCTCCAGTTGCGCTGCTTCATGATCTTATATTTGTCACGGTTTAGGGTGGAAGGTTTCATCCGTGCCACTCCGATTTTCTCTGCGATTACGGAAACCGCTCTCACTCCCCATAGTGGCATCCTCACCGGCAATACAAGTTTCTTGCCTATTGCTTTAGCCGCTATTTTACGAAATGATTTCTGTGTATAGGCGCGTGGTTCGGAAATATCGTAAGTCTCCTTGACCGGTGCCTTTTCCAATGCGTCGAAGACACAGCGTGCGAGGTCTTCAATATAAATGAATGTAAGCAACTGCCTGCGAAACCCGACAGAGAAATCAAATCCACTCTTTATTGACTTGAACATCAAGAAATAATCATGATCCCTCGGTCCGTAAATGCCGGTAGGACGCAATATGACATAAGGCATGCTGTCCATTTCGAGCCACATTTCCGCTTTAAGTTTCGAAGCTCCATACTTAGTGTTAGGCATCGGAATCATGCTTTCGTCAAATGGTGTGTAACCCTTCTCGTCACCCGGTCCCATAGCAGATAAAGAACTCATGTAAAGGAACTTTTCGGGCACCATGTCTGCTGATTTCAACGCTGTAGTGAAATGACGCAGGTAATCGTAGTTGATACGGGAGAAGTCCATATAGCTCATAACCTTGGTGGCACCGAGATTGTAAACTATATAATCCCATTTCTCTCCTGCTGCCAACGCTGTAGACACAGAAGCCAAAAGGCTCTCCGGATGAGAGAAATCAAGATTCAGGAAGCGGATTCTTCCGTCTGAAAGCCAACGTCGCGATGTGCTTTCACGAACACCCGCCCACACCTCATATCCTCGGCGCAAACCTTCTTCCACAATGAAGCCTCCGACAAAACCGCCGGCTCCAACCACAAGAACCCTTTTCACTCTATTTATCTTAACCTCATTCTCCATTACAACTATAATAAAGCAAATTCATAGCCTTGCTCTTTAAGCCATTCGATGCTTCTCGGCAACGCGTCAAAAAGTCTTGGCAAACTTTTGAGCGAATCATGAAACACTATGATCGAACCCGGTCTTGCGTATTTCTTTACGTTCTCGAAAACATCATCGGCAGTCAGCCGCTTGCTGTAATCCCGTGTAACAAGATCATACATGACAATCTTGTAACGCTTCGACAACATTCGTCTCTGGCTCCCTTTCATCCAACCGTGCGGTGGGCGGAACAGATCACTGCCGATATAACGGTCCGCCTCTGCAACATCCTCCAGATAACACTCAGTGCTCTTGTGAAGTCCCTGAAGATGATGCATCGTATGATTCCCAAACCTATGTCCACGCCGCTTCACCTCTGCGAAAACATCCGGATATTTCCTTACATTGTCACCGACCATGAAGAATGTCGCCTTGATCCCATATCCGTCAAGTAGATCAAGCAATCGCGGAGTCACTTCGGGAATAGGACCGTCATCGAATGTCAGAAAAACTTTCTTACCGCCGTCCTTTTCAGGAGCAACCCTGAAAAGGGCATCCCCCGCAAACCTGCGTATCCATTCGGGCGGTCTCTCAATCAACATAACTTGGGGTTTAAGCTATTTAGTGCTTGGCATTAAATTCGTTGTTGATTCGCTTACTGCGTGCCATGTCAACCTTCTTTATCTCGGCATTGGCATCAAGCGCCTCTTTAGAGATTCCCGCCTTTAAATATTGCTGATAAGCATCATAATAAACCGAGTCATAATAACGGTCATCAGCACTGCGCGATGCGTATTCGCCTGCCGGAAGTGCTGCAAGTTCATTAACGATACGTGCCACTTCCCCAAGTTCTTTTACGTAATCCGCCTCAGTAAAAGCGGCATCAGCGCCGGCTGCCGAACCCGAACCATATGCACGGTCATATGCTGCCTTGAGGTCATTCCGGTTGAATCCGTATTTTTTCAACATCGAATCCGTCTTCTTGGGATCGCCACCGAGATCTTCATAAACCTTGATCAAATGCCAATACTGATAGGGCATAAGACGAGACTCATGAGTCAAGGCAACTCCGCCAAACGTCATTGCTATATTTTGCTGATATGCTACATATTGAATATAGCGTTCCATTTGACTCCAGATCAGGTTCCTGCCTTTCTCTGTCAGCTTCTTGTCTCCAAGCTTCTTGCCGAGCTCGCCATAAATCTCGGGCAACGTCATTGCAACTGTCAAATCGTAGCGGGCAACATTCTCCGAAAGATTCTTCTCCATCAGGCTAACAGTGTTGAGGGCTTTCTTATATTCTGCCTCAGCCCCTTTTTTATCACCTTCCGCCATCAGCTTGTCTCCCTGATATATTAATTCGGATGCCACATCGATCATTGAGTTTCGGGTGGTGACAAGCATCCTTCTCGCCGTCTCATCAAAATAAGGCTTGCTGTCTGCCGTCGCTTTGTCCGCTCCGCCCCAACGATAATTAGTAACCACATCATACGCACGGTCGACACGCGCCGGAATGCCGGGCTGCATTGTCGGCACAAGTTGATGTGTCATACCTGTTGAACGGAGATAATCTCTCATGCCGAGATAATATTCATCGCCAACGGTAGAACACCAATATATAGGACGCTTCCACCCGTCTGCCGCATTCGTCGCTATTATGTCAAGCATCAGAAGCTCTCCTAACCCGACATAACCCTTCTTTGCAACTGCAGGCGCTGCAGCGAGGTCGATAACTATCTCGTTCACGATCTCTGCTGAATCTTTCTCGGCTACAAGTCCGCGCTTGATCACGGTTTCCTTGTCAACCGGAATTGTGACAACACTCGAGGGGAACTCCGGATAGTGATAATCCGGATTATAAGTCTTTCCCGAATAAATCAGCTTCAGGCTTGACAGGAGATCCGCAGGAGCCCTCTCCCTGCCGGGAATAGTGACATCCACCTTCCCATATGC
>CAMYSW010000312.1:0-3699 GCA_947297425.1 uncultured Porphyromonadaceae bacterium | reverse complement strand
GGCGGTTTCAACTCAATGAAGGCGCTCTCCACCCGCAATGATGAATGTGAGAAAGCATCTCGTCCTTTCAGCGGTTCCCGCGACGGATTCGTAATCGGAGAAGGTGCGGCTGCGCTTGTGCTCGAAGAGCTTGAGCATGCAAAAGCACGCGGAGCGCATATCTATGCTGAAGTGGCAGGCGGTGGTATCAGTGCCGATGCTTATCATATCACAGCTACTCATCCCGAAGGATTGGGTGCCGTGATAGGCATGGAAAATGCATTGAAAGATGCCGGCATGAAGCCTGAAGACATTGATTACATCAACATGCATGGAACTTCAACTCCCGTGGGCGACCGTGGCGAGGTAAAAGCTATCCAGAAGGTGTTTGGTGATCATGCCTATAAGATGAATCTTAGCTCCACCAAGTCTATGACAGGTCATCTTCTTGGCGCGGCAGGTGCTCTTGAGGCCCTTCTTAGTGTTAAGGCTCTCAATGATAATATAGTGCCTCCTACAATCAATCATGAGGACGGGGACGATGATCCGGAAATTGACTATAATCTCAATTTCACATTCAACCAGGCGCAGCCTCGCGAACTGAACACTGTTCTTTCTAACACGTTCGGCTTCGGTGGTCATAACGCATCGGTGATCCTTACTAAATATAAAGATTGATATGTCGCTGTAAGCGCAGTGCGATTTTTATAAAACAATGAAACCATCCTTTTTCAAGGGTGGTTTCATTGTTTTATAGCGTGGGCATTAGTGTTTCCTGCGTGTGATTTGAATGAAAAGTGATGTGAAATGTCAGTTTTTTTTATTAAATTTGTATGTTTAAACAAGACTGACAAAGATACTCCAGAATATGGCAACAGAAGAAGAAGAGAAAAGATATCAAGCGGATAATATTCAGGTGCTTGAAGGACTGGAAGCGGTGCGCAAGCGTCCGTCGATGTATATCGGTGACACTGGTGTGCGCGGCTTGCATCATCTGGTTTATGAGGTGGTGGACAACTCTATCGACGAGGCTCTCGCCGGTTTTGCCAGCCATATAGAAGTGACAATTCTTGAAGATAATTCCATCAAGGTTGTGGATAATGGTCGAGGCATTCCTGTGGATATGCATGAGAAAATGCATAAGCCGGCATTGGAAGTGGTGTTGACCGTGCTTCATGCAGGTGGAAAGTTCGATAAAGGCTCATATAAGGTGTCCGGAGGTCTTCATGGCGTCGGTGTCAGCTGTGTTAACGCCCTATCGGATTATCTGCGTGCCGAGATTCACCGTGACGGTAAGGTGCATATGCAGGAATATGCTTTCGGCAAGCCTACCTGCGACCTTAAGGTGATTTCTGAAACAGATCATACAGGAACAACTATCTTGTTCCACCCGGATTCTGCAATCTTCAGCGAGACGATTTACGATTATGAGACCCTTGCCAACAGATTGAGGGACCTCGCCTTCCTTAATGCCGGAATAACCTTGACGCTTACTGATGAGCGTGTGCGGGATGAGGAGGGTAATCCCAAACGTGATGTTTTCCACAGCGCGGAGGGACTTAAAGAGTTTGTGAAATATATTGATGAAGGTAAGGAGCCACTGATTGAAGATATTATCCACCTCTGCACTGAGCGTGGCGGTGTCCCTATAGAGGTGGCTATGACATATAATACCGACTTCAATGAGAATATCTATTCTTATGTCAACAATATCAACACGATAGAGGGCGGAACGCATCTCACGGGTTTCCGTCGCGGTCTTACCACCACGCTTAAGAAATATGCCGATGACAACCATCTTCTTGAAAAATTAAAGATAGAACTCTCTAAAGAAGACTTTAGGGACGGTTTGACGGCTGTGATCTCAGTCAAGGTTGCCGAGCCGCAGTTCGAGGGTCAGACAAAGACTAAACTGGGAAATAATGAAGTTGGAGGCGTGGTGCAGAGTGCGGTAAGCGAGGCTTTGCGTTATTATCTTGAAGAACATCCGGCTCAGGCTAAGTCTATCGTGAATAAGGTTGTGCTTGCAGCTCAGGCACGTCATGCAGCCTATAGCGCAAGGATGCGCGTGCAAAGCAAGAGCCCGCTTTCGGGAGCCGGGTTGCCCGGTAAATTGGCACCATGTAAGAGTCGTGATGCGATGGAATGTGAGCTTTTCCTCGTCGAGGGAGACTCGGCAGGCGGATCTGCAAAGCAGGGACGCAATCCGAGGTTCCAGGCAATCCTTCCACTGCGCGGTAAGATACTTAATGTGGAGAAGGCAATGGAACATAAGGTGCTTAACTCCGATGAGATTGTGAATATATACAAGGCTCTCGGCGTTACTATAGGCACGGAGGAAGATTCCAAGGCTCCTAATATGTCAAAACTTCGTTATCATAAGATAGTGATCATGACCGATGCGGATGTCGACGGAGCACATATCGCCACGCTCCTGATGACCTTCTTCTATCGCCGTATGCGTCCGATTATCGACAATGGCTATCTCTATATAGCTACTCCTCCGCTTTATAAGTGCACTCTCAAAGGGAAGAAGAATGTAGAGGAGTATTGTTGGACAGACCAGCAGGTGCAGCGCTTTGTAGACGATAAATGCAATGGAGAGAGAAACCGTCTGGTTCTTCAGCGCTATAAGGGTCTTGGTGAAATGAATCCCGAGCAGCTTTGGGAGACAACGATGGATCCGGAAAACCGTATGCTCAAGCAGGTGACTCTGACAAATGCAGCGGAGGCAGACCGCACATTCTCCGTATTGATGGGAGAAGAGGTGGCTCCACGCCGCGATTTCATTGAGGCACACGCTACCTATGCTAACATAGACGCTTAAAAAGGTTTATATATTTGGTTGCTACAGAGTCTTCAGCGAATTTTTCGATTACAGACTCTCTCATCAGATTTGCAATTCGCACTCTGTTTTTAACTCCCCATATGATGCCTTCCGCAATGCGGAGGGCATTTTCTTTTGGATTATCGCTCCATGGGGCTAAATATCCGGTATGAAGGTGGTCAATAATGTCAGGCTGCCCGCCATGGTCGAATGCCACAGGCACGCACCCCCATGCCTGTCCTTCAATCAGTGTGCCCGGAAGGGTTTCCCATTCGGATGTGGAGACGACAACGGAACCTGAGTCATATACCGCGCGTATTTCCTGAGGGGATATGCGTCCGAGATGAGTGTGGGATATCGCAATACCATTTAAAGATTCGGCATCTTTTAGATTGCCGAAGGTGACTAATTCCAATTTCTTGGCATCTTCCGGATATCTGTCTGCAAGTATTTTGGTGGCTTCTATCAAAGTCGGATGCCCCTTGATGGGGTCATCAATGCGGGCGGCTCCAAAGATAATCCTGATAACGTCCCGGTTGGCTTTTGTTGCGGAATCGGTGTTTGTAATCGGGAATGCATTGGGGATGACGGAGATGTCCGCGTCTTTCATGAGTCCCGAATTTCGTGCGGCTTTTGCAAGCCAATTGCTTACCGCAACAAAATGTATCTTTGACGTGTCATACAGCTTTCTTTTGCGTAGCCACGTCTTATGGGAAATGTCGTTTTTCGAAGCTTTGGCTTTGAGCAAAGGGCACTTTCCGCATTCTCCGTCCGGACTGAGGAATGCATTGCAGTATCCGGCGTGGTGGCATATTCCGGTCATGTTCCACATGTCGTGCATCGTCCATACTATTGGTTTGCCGAGGAGGGATAACTTGTGTATTCCCTTTAAC
>CAMYSW010000311.1:0-3711 GCA_947297425.1 uncultured Porphyromonadaceae bacterium | reverse complement strand
TCCCAAGATCTTTATACTGAGGGTCATTCGTCTCCACAAGATAAAGCAAGCGATCCGCTCCTTCAGTCATCATACGCAATGACGTCACCTCCTTGGAAGTTGCATCAACCTTCCTGACTGGAATATTCAACTTGTCGGAATGATCCTTGAGTTCTATATGCGATGAAGCACTCACCTTCTTCAATTGTGCCAATCCTATTCTAAGCGGCACATCAGAGATCGCTTCAGGATAAGTTATTCCTCCCCGTAGACCATGATAAAGTTCCGGAGCCTTATTGCGCACTCTCATCTTCACTTCAGTCGGCTGCGCACAAATAAGAGTATTCCCCTCTGCTGCCGTAATCGGGAGCGCCAGCACATAACAATCTTTATATTCCTCACCCGGTGTCAATTTCACAGGATCGAACACATAAGATGATTTGTAAAGCGTAAGCAAAGGCGCTTTTTTCCCTTTCGGAATATTGGTAGACATCTCAAGCACATAATCCCGCATCTCTTTGGTAAATCCTAAATCAGGAACAGAATCAACATTCGCGGTTTCTGAATCAGGATATGAATTACGGAACATGGCAATAGCCTTGTCTAAGCTAAGGTCTCCCTTCTTCTGTGCCATATATTCGGAATTGGTTCCATCAAACCAATCAAGATAGGCATTCTTTTCGATTTCCGTAAGTTCACCGTCCTTTATTCCGTAAATATTCACCTGCACCACGGGCGACTGGTTTTCACAACACGTTATATTGTCAAGGTCACTGCGCAACTCACCGTCAATCTTTATCACACTTGACGGTTTAACCCTGAACACGCACATCTTGGCACACTCGTTATTTATATCAAATTCCGTCCAGCCGGGAGATGTCACTTCCGCTATTTCATCTACGGGAGTATAAATGGATATATAATACTCCTTGCCGGAAGAAAGAGTGTCATCATTGGGCACCGTGTTAAAGGCAATGATTCGGTCTCCGTCATCTCCTGTCTCTTTCGATGCCACTTCCTTCACCTGCTCTTCATCATAATCCGGGTTGGATGCAAAATGCGTAGAGAAGCTTATCTTTCCGAATGTCTGATCATCATCACCTTGACCTCTATACTGATATCTCAACACTGCGTCTTCGTAAGCTTTCATTCCGGGATTCATATCTCCATCCTCAGCATATTCCGCATATTTAGAATCAAATTTACGTTTATCTATAATCGTATAATAAAGATTCACAGTCTTAGAACTGTCTTTGTCAGGAGCTTCAATTTCTCCGATTGTCTGAAGGAGAACGTCAAAAGGACTTTCAATCTTTACCCTTGTTGATTTTATATCCTTATCGCAAACCGGCGTCAATTGAGTTCCATAAACCATTGGTTGCGCTATGTATACCCTTATATTGTCGATCGCATAATCCGCACCACCCGAATTTCGGCAATTGTTATCAAGTTCCAGTTCATAATGATCGATCATATCCGTTGTTATCCCCGTTTCAGAATAATTAGGCACAAAAGAATAATAGATATTCATCCATTGCCCCCTCTTATCTTTTGTTCCTTCCGGAGGCCAAGCCTCTCCATAGAAGTCATCATCTTCATTTCTCGGACGATCTACGTATCCGCTCACGAAAGAATGTAGAGGCACCCTGTCTCCGGAATTTTTAAGTACGGCAACAAAATTAAACGTCAGGTTAGCAGTCTCTCTGTCAGCCGAGAACTCCGCTACCCATGCAGAAACGTGGATAGTGCTACCAAGACACAAGTGATCAATATTAAGACGCGCCATGACACCAGGATCTTCCGCAGCGTTAACGTAATAGAAATATCCCCGACGCGGAGTCGTGCCCTCACGTCTTGTCTTATAGAAAAGACGGTCATAAAGACCGGAACCCTCTCCATAATTATCATTGAATTTAGATGCTGCATCTTTATATGGAGTCAATTCGCTATGGCTTGCAATCATGTACATTCCATAATCGAACCTTGTGTCATATCCGAATGTATAAGTAGACTTATCCCAGGCAACAGGAAGACGATACATATATTTCATGCCACTTCCTTTTAAATAATCGGCAGGATTAGCAACACTCTCCGGTGATTCCAACGCCACATATTCATCAAAGTCAACTTTACTCTTCGGAGCGCCGTAATTAGATTCAAGTTCCGTGTCACGGGCATGTTTATATTTATTGTCATCCGCATAAAGTTCAGCTTCTGTCACCATTGATGCCGCAGTCTCGGGAAGGAACGTCACCTGCATCTCCATAACTACAAGATCTTCGTTACTTCCGATAATCTTGATTGGATTTCCGTTGATGTCGTTTCCAAGTATCTGAACCAGATATCGCCCTTCTACAGGACGGTCGCATTTAAGCATCCTGTAATACTTTCCACCGCCGCCGCATATCTGATATTCCACTCCGTCTATCCATCTTGAACCTTGACCATCAAAGCTCTCTCCTGCATAGAACCCTATAACATTATTATCAAGTACCTGACGCGTAGCGGCATCAAGCACACGGATCCTCATCGTGCAGACACGACGATAATCCGAATCCGAAATTTTATAATAATATTTCGAACGCGTAGTTCCAGATGCAGGAACCGGTGAATCAAAACGTATCTGGAAAGGCACTCCTGCCCTTGCCGAAACATGCCGCATATTTTTACGTATGTACTCTTGATTTTTCTCAGGGCTACCTGAAAACTCTTCCGCAAAACTTTTTCCGTCCCGAATTTTGAATATATGACGGAAATGGATCACCGGTTCATAAATCGTCTTCGACACATCGTCAATATTACCCAAAGAGAATGACTGACTGAAATCTGCGGCAATAACATATTCCTGCGGCAAAGACTGCATTACACCATCTTCAGCATATGGATCTCGAGGATAGAAGAAAGTTCCTACCGTTCCCCAATAACGGTCTTCGGCACGGACAGTAGATGCTGTTCCTGATGGAACAGCATGGTCATCACCTGCTTGCCATCCTTTACCGAGTATTGCAATAAAGTCAGATCCATTCATATCTGCAGGTGGAGCAGGCAATCCATTGCCACGATTAGTATCGTAACAATTATCAAGCTCCACCTTGCCGTATTCTTTTCCATCTCTACAGAAACTGTATTCACCCTCCACTCCTGTCAGCTCTTTAACACAACTGTAGCTATTGGCAACCGTGGCATGATTACCGACAAAACCGGATATGGCTGCGGATTCCACCTGACCTTTAATTATTCCGTCTACGAGACAGTCACTTATATGCAAATGAATTTTATCCGCTGCCCAATTAGCTCCCAATATTCCTCCGGCGTTCATCCAGTTAACCCGGATTTCACCACTCATACGTAATCCTCGTAACCATACGTTTCCGGCAAGTCCATCCTCTTTTGACACCCCGACCATGCCGGTGTAATTATTCCCGTATATATAACATGAGGGATCAAGTTCCAAATTACATATCACACAACCGCCTGCAACCCATGCAAACATTCCGACCACGTCGACGCCTCCGTTCTCTATCTTCAGGTTGCTTATCTTGTGACCCTGCCCGTCAAAAACTCCACGATACGGATTACTCTCCGTTCCGACCATAGATACGGTCTTGCCAGAAAAATCGAGATCTGCTGTCAAACGGACTTTAAGATCCGTTTCCCCTCCATTAACACGTCTTTCAAAATCCAGATATTGCTCCACATCAGATATTTCAATATATCCGGACTCATCAGACC
>CAMYSW010000310.1:0-3719 GCA_947297425.1 uncultured Porphyromonadaceae bacterium | reverse complement strand
ACTTCGTGCAGGTGCTTCTGAGCCCGGAAGGCAAAGTTTGGCTCACAATGAACAATGACACTTCATCCAATTGGAGCAACGAGAAGATGAAGATGGCACTGCTCGAAAAAGTGAGTGAAATCTACAACGAGTCGCATAAGAATAAAATAAGCTTCACACCAGAGCAAAAGTACGCCTTCAGCAAGGTAGGTTCATTTGGTGTGCCTCTCAATCAGATGGGTGAGTTCCTTGACCTCGCCTCTCAGCAGGAAGGACAGACAAAAATGGATCAATGGCTATCAGGCGAGGACGAAAATCCCAACCACGTCACCGGTATTCCAATCTCTTGGAATTCGGATGAAGCCAAACCTAATGAATTCCAGATGTGGATGAAGGCAATGCGCCAGACAGATAACTCCAACCTTGCCGACAAGATCAAAGACGGCACCGGTGTTGCCATAAAGGCAGACCAGAATACGTCGTTCGACATCGTGCATATGGTAATGGACAATCTCCAGACAATCCACATGAATAAGTTTACGTTATTGACAGCTCTTAAAGGAGCGGAAGAATAATAATTATGGCAGAAGTTCAACAAAACGATGGTGGCGGCAAAGGTAAAGGTCACCAGAAAAAAATGCAGATCCGCGTGGATTTCACGCCTATGGTCGACATGAACATGTTGCTTATTACATTCTTCATGCTCTGTACGACAATGATCAAATCGCAGACTTTGACAATAGCGCTCCCTTCGAATGAGAAAGTTCAGAATGAGGAAAATATGTCGCAGGCATCAGCCGACGACGCCGTTACAATCATTCTTGACGCAAAAAGAAAAACCGGCTCATTCGATGTGGACACAGTGAATGGTAAAGTTCAGCCTATCATCTATTATTACTTCGGCAAACCCGGTGGTGATGCAGGTATTTTAGGCCCCGGCGGAACAGTGCTTTCCGAGAACAACAACATTCAGGAATCTCAATTCCTTGCTAACGATGAGAAATCAGGAAAAGCCCGCGGCATCCGCGAGATTATCCAGCAGCGTAACAAGGATGTCTTGACCGAAATCAATAAGCTTAAAGAGAAATACGCCAGCGGCGGTTTCGGAAGCCTCGAAACCAAAGATGGTCGCGAAAAAGCTCAGATAGCTTATGACGAGGCTGCCTCCAAGATCAGGAAAGATGAAAATCTGAAGAAACCGGTGATCATCATCAAGTCAACACCCCAGGCTTCCTTCGGTAGCCTCGTGTCAGTGCTCGACGAAATGCAGATCAATTCGATTTCAAAATATCAGATCGACAACATGACCAAGGCGGATTCACTCATGGTGATCGACTACCAGAACCGTCACCATAAATGATGAGTTAGATTTATTAATACTTAAAGCAGAAAGAAAAAATGGCTAATAGAAATGTAGATCTAACCTCACAAGATTGGCGTAACCTCGTCTTTGCAGATAAGAACAAAGAATTTGGTGCTTATCAGCTTCGTAAAGAGAGCGACAGGCGTCACAACTTGGCAGTGATATTCACGCTGATCGGTCTGGTGGTGATCTTCATCCTTATAATCGCGTTGAGCAAATGGTCGGACTATCGTGCCGAACAGCAGGCTATCGCCCTTCAGGAGCAACGCGAGAAGATGATGGCAGCACAGCTTGCTCAGGAACCTGAGGAGGTTGAGCCGGAACCGGAAATTGAAGAGCAGAAATTCGAACAACCCGAGATTGATGTGCCCGAAGAGGTGCTCGCGACAGTTCAGGTTACCCAGATTGCCATTGTCGATGCAGACAAGGTAAAGAACGAGGTAATGGACATGGACACCCAGAAAGAGGACAACACCGCACGCGGTGTCGTAACTCAGGAGGGTAGCGATGACGCCGACAAATTTAAGGCAGTTCAGGAACAGGTCATTGTAAAAGAACCCGAACCCGAAGTTAAGCCTAAAGAGGAAGAAATCTTCATAGCAGTGGAACAGCAGGCTGAATTTCCCGGTGGTGCGGCTGCAATGATGAAATGGCTCAGCAATAACGTTCGTTATCCGGAATCGGCTCAGCAGAACGATATCCAAGGAAAAGTTATCGTGAAATTCGTCGTTGAGAAGGATGGATCGATTGGAAAAGCTGAGATCCTAAAAGGTGTGGACCGCGATCTCGACCGCGAGGCACTCCGCGTAGTGAAGAAGATGCCTAAGTGGCAACCAGGTAAAAACAATGGTGTTGCCGTTCGAAGCTACTTCAACCTTCCGGTTGTGTTCCGTCTCCAGAATCAATAATCCAACATATCTCACATAAGGGAGCGGCCTTTACGGGTCGCTCCCTATTTTTTTATTCATAGCCTTTCAAATGTTAAAATAAATTGTTAATTTTGGATTCATCAAGCGTTGAAGTGACTTCACCTTCTTTAAGAAGTTGTTTAAAAATACTTCATTGTTTCTCTCCTACACATCAAACATTATTATCTAAAGATTGTTAAAACATAAAGAACATCTAAAAAATAAAGTTATGGAAGGCTATAATAATGATAACCGCCCAATGGCTCCAAAGGGAGCACGTCTGGCATTCGGAATCCTGATGATATTCGTTTACGTAGGTGTAGGTTTGTTGTTCATTTTCAACATCTTTGGCATAATCAATTATACGTTCAGCTGCATTATAGGCGTGTTGCTGATTATTTACGGAATCTTCCGGGGTTACAGGTTGTATAAAGGTACCAACTGACCCGGCAATACTTAGCAACCAATGCCTTACATCTGAATGAATTATAAGTTATGACCACAAAACGACTATTCAATATAATGCTCTCAGCGCTATTGGTGCTGGGAGCAGTGTCATGCACAAAAGTTAAACGCGGCGAATATGCCAAAGGTAGCGCAACAATTTTTTGCGACGACGGCTTCAGGAACATCCTTAATGAAGAAATAGAGGTATTCGAATTTTCATATCCCGGATCTTCAATCATCCCCTTTTACGTGAGCGAGCAAGATGCCATAGATACCATCATGTCTGATGGCACACAAGCAATAATCGTAACCCGGGAACTTACCAAAGAGCAGAAAGATTACATCAAAAGCAAATTCAAGCGTGTAGTGAAGACTCATTGCATCGCCGTGGATGCGGTTGCCTTGATAACCAACAAGAACAACAGGGTAACATCCCTTTCGATGAAAGAGATCAGCGACATTCTCAACCGGAAGATCACCCGCTGGAGCCAGCTTGCAGGAAACGACACCACTACCATAAAACTCGTGTTCGACAATGCCGGATCTTCAACCGTGAGCTATATGCGCGATAAATTCCTTCCCGAAGGAGCCAAGATTTCAGACAACCCTAATGCCTATGCGCAGAAAGACAACGCACAGGTATTCGATGTCGTGAAGAACGATCCCGATGCACTCGGAATCATATCTGTAAGCTGGCTTGGTGACGATCTTAGCCTTGCAAAGCAAGTGCCGGTAGAAGTTCGCAACAAGGATTATGCCAACCAGAACGACACCATAGCCACCAACCTCACAACAGAAGTAAATGTGGTGAAGGTGAGCAATCCTACCGAAGCCAATGATTTCGATCCTTCAGGATACAAGCCCTATCAGGTTTATATCAATTCAGGCGAATATCCATTATTTCGCAAAGTGTATATGATCTCGACAGCATCAAACTCGACAGTGTTGCACAGCTTCTATACATTCGTCACCGGTTTCGTTGGGCAGAAGATAATTTCAAAGACAGGAATACTCCCCTATCA
>CAMYSW010000309.1:0-3725 GCA_947297425.1 uncultured Porphyromonadaceae bacterium | reverse complement strand
GATTTCGATCTGTCCCAATCTACGCCCCCTGTTAAAAACGCCTGCACTTTTTTTGTCCTATAACCGACACGCAGGTCATATATAATGCCCTTTGAACTCACTTTCTGTTTCTCCGGAGCAGCATCATATCCAACCATATTGGCATAATTATTGAAACTTCCCACAATAAAACTGTTGATAAAAAAAGATTTTTGCGGTCCGAAACGATAATAAATTGAATATTGCAACGACCCGAAATTGTTGTCTGAGACATTGTAAGTCCGTGTGGTTCTGATGCCGTTTGTGGAATTGTAGCGATATCCTGTCACAAAATCATTTAATGTCCACATCAGATCAAGATAAACATCCTGTGATAAATCTTTTGAAAGTTCGTGGTAATAGATTGCCCACAGCTCGTGATTTGTAGAGTTTTTCAGGTCCGGATTTCCCAGTCTGACGTTCAATGGATCGGTGTTGTCCCGTATATCTATCATGTTCAAAAGGTTGGGAGCTGTCTGTCTCATTTTGTATGAAATCTTTATATCCCATTTGCTTTTGTTGTCCTTTAGAATGAAACGGGCGTTTTCGATGTTGAATCTCACGAATGAACGACGCGGGTCTGTGTTTGTTTCTCCCCTGTGATAGAAAAGATCATGACGTTCAAGGAAGAACTTAGGTTCAATGGTTATGTTCCAGTTTACATTGCTGTATTTCTTTTTGTAATACCATGTCAGTTTCAATATATGCTGGTTCTTATAAAACTTGCTTGTATAGCTGTTGGCAAGGTCGGGCATCGGCAATTCCCCGGGCTCAAACTCCGCCATTGAGTTCTCCGCCATCGCTTCAAGAAGGGAAATGTCCGTATTCTTGCGGTTCTGTGTATGAATAAACTCATAGCTTGCATTCAGGGTGCCGAATGGTATGTTGAAATAATAGCGTGCCAATCCCTGAAGCTTCAGATTATAGTGGGGACGGTTGTTCTGATATCGGTTCTGAAGCAGCGAGGAAGTGGGGGTGATGCCGAAACATATATCCTGAAGTGTATTGTCAAAAAGGCTTTTTCTGTCATACTTCGCTGTGAACTTAAATTCCACGGCATCGGGACTGTTGGGTATCCTTATCTTTGATGCACCTTGCAATTGGGCGTCATATCCGTGACCGTCAGCTTCGTAAATCTTCAGATTGCGGTTGATCAATGCTGACTGCAGGTCTCTGTAGTTGCCTGAATATATCGCTGTTATTATGTTTTCGTTGAGATTTTGTATCTCACGGTTGAATGTTGCTGCCACAGTCTCGTCGTTGTTGCGGTTCTTATTATAGGTGAACTTTGGCTTCAGCTCAAGGTTCCAACGGTCTTTCTTTATTTTGAAATTATGAAAAGTGGACATAGAGAAATCGCGGGCACGCGATGTGACTCCGGAGAAATCGAAATTGTCAGCGGTTTGCAGATAATTGACGGCATTGGTCACAGTGTTATTTCTGCGGTCGATATAATTTGCATCGACATTGCCTGAGGCTTCCCATGTGTGAAGCGCATTGTCGGCGAGATAATCGATGCCGCCATTTATCTTGCGTGTGATTCCATTATCACTATAATCATCATATAGACGTTCAGACTGCGCCAGCTTGTTTATCAGGTTGATGTTGTTGGCGTTGCCATAGAGTGAGACGCGGCTGTTGTTGGTGTAATGCATGGCGAACAATCTGCCAATGTATCGAGACTTTGTTCCTCCTCCTGCTTCCGCATTGATCATGTTTCCCGCCATATGGTCTTTCTTGAGACGCACGTCCATGACGTATTCCTTCTCCACATCTTCTCTTTCCCCCAGAATGGCAGCCAAGTCTTCTTTCTTCTCATATACAGCCACATCCTTCACTGCATAGACTCCTATGTTCTCAAGCATTACATCCTGATTCCCTTTGAAGAAATCCTTGCCGTTGAGAAGCAGGGACTCGACAAACCTTCCGTTCACATATATCTTTCCTCCATCTTTTATCTCCACGCCCGGCATCTGCGCGATGAGCGCGTCAAGCATTGATCCTTCCGGAAGCATGAACGCATCGGCATTGTAGACGATGGTGTCTCCTTTGTGATAGAACATCACCTTACTTGCCTTGACAGTAAACTCCTCGAGATTTTTGACTCTTATCCTGCTAAGATAAATTTTCGGGGCAGTGCGTTCATCATCTCTTTTTTTGAGATCGATTAGGGCATAGGGCACATATTTGGTTTCATATCCGTTCTTGCTGACTCTGATTATATAATTCCCTTCTATCTTCGGGAGATTTACAGTATAATTTGAGACAGAATCCTCTACAACACCTAAGTCCCGGCGCCAGAACCGTCCTTTCCATCCTCCCTGAGTGCTTGTGATCAAGGAACTGTCAGGACGCAGTATCTCGATTTTAGTTTCAGGCACATGCCGGGTAGTCATTCGGTCATACACCTCTCCCCGCAACTCTATGCTGTCTACCTTTTCCTTTATCGTTTTTTTCTTAGCTGCGGTTTGAGCATAAACAGTATGGCTTTCGCTGAATCCGAATGCAGAAACAAGGAACAATACATAAAGCAAGGGAATAAGATTTTTCATGGTGTCAAAATTTTACAAAATATTTTCATTTCTCATATCCGCGTTGAAGAGCTGTTTTCCGTCGCGGCATATGAAGATCTGCTCCTCTCTCCCTTTTGTGAGGTTGCGGAGCCAAAGCACAGCATTCGCAGGCACGTCATATGTGATGTCAAACCCCTCGGCGGTCTTCTTACCAAGCGATTTCCAGCCGTCCCTGTCGAAATAGAACAGTTCATACTCTTCTCCCGGAACAACATAATTGTCGTCATTACGCGGAATGATGAATATGTTGCTGACTTCCTTGTTGGAATTTATCCGAAACACCAGATCCCGGTATCCGACCTGATAGTTAGTCCAAGTGAGGATATTACCGTCCACGAGCTTTTTCTTTCCAGCCGTGAGATTGTCGGTGATTACAGACAGTGGCAGGCGTTCAAGCGCGAGAGAGTCAACAGAAGCAATTACCTCACCGATCTGGGAACGCTGCAAGGGAGACGGCAGAAGACGAATGTATCTATCCTTGTCGCTCATGTTCACAGGTATGTGGTAGAAACTATGAGTTGGCATGGAAGATATGCTGTCAATATTGCGCCAGGGTCCCGTCGCGCTTGGTCCGGTCTGTGTCCGGATGCCTATGACAGAGCTCATGCGTCCCGTATGGTGTAGCCAGAATGGCATCTTACGTTTCAGGGACAGTCTTTCCCTGCGGGCAATATCCGGGACGAACTCATGTACTTTCCCGTCACTTTTCAGCATGAAAGGATTCCCACATGTGCGATACCCGTTGCCATCGCGGGTAACCGGGAAATATATCAGGTTCGGTTCAATGTCACGGAACACGACTCCTCTTCCAGCATTTTTCTCCGCGATATCTATCGGTCTGTAGCCGTCAGGTGTAAAAAGACCGAGGAACACTGTGCCGGATTCCTTGTCAGTATTTATTGTTGCTTCGTTATGACCGAAATATTCTGCCGTGACATCCTTAAGCCTCGGGCTCAATAATTCGACGGGAATATCAGGAATGGAAGAAAGCCGCTTTATCCTGTCGGTGTTTATCGCCCACATCCTTCTGTAGATCTTCCCTTCCCGTCTCCCGTCATTGTGAACGGAGTCTCGGGTCGGAAGGAAACGGTCGTTGTCGAACATACGGAATGTGTTGTCTTCGGTATCCGACAC
>CAMYSW010000308.1:0-3729 GCA_947297425.1 uncultured Porphyromonadaceae bacterium | reverse complement strand
GAAGAAAGAACCGAAGAAAGAGCCTTTAAGACCGAAGAAAGAACCGAAGAAAGAGTCTGTAGAACCGAAGAAAGAGCTATTGGAAGTTTTGAATTTGGTAAGAGGGAATCCTCGGATCACGTATAGGGAATTAATGCTTAATCTCGGAATAAAGGAGAGCGCGATTTATGAGCGTGTGAGGAAATTAAAGGTTGCAGGGTTGTTGCGTAGAGAAGGAGGCCGTTTTGGCGGTAAGTGGATTGTAAAGAAACTGTGATATAGATGCTTATGTGCATATAAACTACATTTAAAATGGGAAAAGACCAGACTGTGTTGTTTCATTCAACGGTGTTCGGACCGATTCGTAGCCGGAGATTGGGAGTGTCGTTAGGTATAAATCTGATGCCCGACGATGGCAAGGTATGTTCATTTGATTGTCTCTATTGTGAGGCTGGCTATAATGCCCAAGGTAAGGGCACGACGGGGCTTCCGACGCAAGAGCAAGTGAGTGTGGCACTTGAGAATAAACTGAAAGATATGAATGCTGCCGGAGAGCCGCTGGATGTCATAACATTCTCCGGAAATGGAGAACCGACACTTCATCCTAAGTTTTCCGATATTATAGATGATACTCTTCGTCTCCGGGATAAATATTATCCTGCCGCGAAAGTCTCGGTTCTTACAAACTCTACACGTATTTTCGATCCGGAAGTGTCTGAAGCTTTAAAGCGGGTGGACAATAATATTCTGAAGTTGGATTCAGCGATAGAGCCGACAATGCGTCTTATAGATCGTCCGACATCGAAGGAGTTTACGGTAGAGAAATTGATTGAGGCGCTTTGTCAATTTTCAGGAACAGGAATAATACAGACAATGATATTGCGCGGGGAACATTGCGGGCACAAAATAGACAACACTACCACGGAAGAGATCGATGCGCTTATTGAGGCATACAAGCGGATTCAACCACGCGAAGTGATGATCTACAGTCTTGACCGCAGCACCCCTGAAGAACATCTGGAAAAAGTAGAACGGTCTGAACTTGACGTTATCGCTCAGCGCATCAGTGATGCCGGAATAAAAGTAATGGATTATTAATTAAAGGCTTTAGGTGTTAGGCGTTAGGCATTAGAAGCTTCGCCGAATGGATCTAAAGCCGAATGGATCTAAAGCCGAATGCCTAAAGCCTAAAGCCTAAAGCCTAAAACTTATGATTTATCCTAAAAAAACTCAGAAATAGGCTTTAGGCATTAGAAGCTTCGCGAATGGATCTAAAGCCTAACGCCTAAAACCTAACGCCTAAAACTTATGATTTACCCTAAAAAACTCAGAAATGGAGATAAAGTGGCAATAGTATCTCCCGCGTCTGTAGTTAAGCCGGAATATATAGATCAAGCTGCGGAATATCTTCGCGTCAACAGACTTGAACCTGTGATAATGCCACATGCGAAAGGTCCGGCAGACGGATCTTTTGCCGCAAATGTCTTACACAGGATAGTGGATTTCATTAATGCCTGGACAGATCCGGAAATAAAAGCAGTGTTGTGTTCAAGAGGGGGGTATGGAGCGACTCATTTGCTTCCATTGATTCCCGGCAGCCTTATGTGTGATTTCTCTAAATGGCTCATAGGATTTTCAGATATTTCAGCATTGCATGCCATGTCGCTATACAGTGGGGTTACTTCCATTCATGGACCGATGGCGAAGGATTTCCGCGATGACCATGAAGGAGGAAGAACTGTTGTGAAGTTTTTGAAATCTGGAGTCATGCCTGAATATCGTTTCGAAAATGAGGAGTCCGACATAATGCCCAGTAATACAGTGGGTGAGGCACGAGGAACACTGATCGGTGGTAATCTGGCTGTGTTAAATGGGTTGGCGGCGACACCCTATGATATGCTTGCCCGCGCAAAATATGAAGACTGTGTGTTATTTATTGAGGATATTGCTGAACCAATCTATAAGATTGAGCGTATTCTATGTAGACTCTATATGCAAGGTGTATTTTCAAGATTGAAGGGTCTTGTTGTAGGGCAGTTCACGGAAACTTCGGCAGATAAGAATTATCCATCCACAGAACGCATGATAGAAAGCTTCCTGATGGATAGAAGACTCATTCATTTTCCTGTGGCGTATAACTTTCCCGCAGGTCATTCCCCGAACAACATGCCTGTGATAGTGGGAGCGCAAGTTAACCTGCGCGTTTCTGATTGCCACGCGATTCTCTCGCACCTCCCGCAATAACTGAAAACTTAAAATAAGAAACCGAAAACTTAATCATTATACTATGGATTCTCAAAAGTACATTCTCTCGCTCGATCAGGGAACGAGCAGTTCAAGGGCAATCGTGTTTGATCGCAGCGGTTCGATCCGCGCAGTGGCTCAGAAAGAATTTCCTCAGATATTTCCGCATTCGGGATGGGTTGAGCATGATCCCCATCAGATATGGGCATCGCAGGCATCCGTGATTGCCGAGGCGATATCTTCGATTGATATCAACGGCACCAATATCGAGGCAATCGGCATTACAAACCAGCGTGAAACAACCATTGTTTGGGATTGTGACACTGAGGAGCCTATCTATAACGCCATAGTATGGCAAGACAGGCGAACGTCTGAGTATTGTAATAAGGTGATTGAAGACGGGATGGAGGAGAAGATCCGTGAAAAGACCGGACTAATTATCGATGCATATTTCAGTGCGACAAAGATAAAATGGATACTTGACAATGTTCCCGGTGCGCGTAAGCGTGCCGAAGAAGGTAAATTGATGTTCGGCACGGTGGACTCTTGGCTTGTATGGCGTCTGACACGTGGCGCGGTGCATGTGACCGATGTTACTAATGCTTCCCGCACGATGCTTTTCAATATCCAGACACTCGAATGGGATCAGGAATTACTTGACTATTTCGGTATTCCGCGATCAATGATGCCGGAGGTGAAGTCGTCGAGTGAAATCTATGGGCATACCACAACCACAATATTTGCCCATAATGTTCCTATCGCAGGAATTGCAGGAGACCAACAGGCTGCCCTTTTCGGACAGATGTGTGTTGAACCGGGTTCTGTGAAAAACACTTATGGCACAGGTTGCTTCCTGCTTATGAACAGCGGAACAACCCCTATCCTTTCCCAAAATCGTCTTATCACCACAATTGCCTGGAAAATAGGGGATACTGTGAACTATGCTCTTGAGGGATCGATTTTTGTTGGAGGGTCGGTAGTGCAATGGTTGCGAGACAATTTGGGATGTATTTCCTGCTCACCCGATGTGGAGAAACTTGCATCGTCGGTTCCGGATACTGACGGGGTATATTTCGTTCCTGCGCTCACCGGTCTTGGAGCCCCATATTGGGATCCGGAAGCTCGTGGCATGATCACGGGAATTTCGCGTGGAACCACCACTGCACATATTGCCCGTGCAGCCCTCGAAGGCATAGCTTTCCAGACATATGATATAGTGAAAGCGATGGAGAAAGACTCGAACCTTCCGATAAGAAATTTGAAGGTGGATGGAGGAGCTTCAAGGAATAATCTGTTGATGCAGTTCCAGAGCGACATTCTTGCTACCGATGTCTTGCGTCCGCGCATCACCGAGACTACAGCGCTTGGAGCCGCTTATCTTGCCGGTCTTGCCGTGGGTTACTGGCCGAGCATAGAGCAGTCTCATATACACATATACGATCCCACCACACCGAACTAAAACTGGAAATGCGACAGCTCGATGAAAAAAAAAAACGGCGGGGGGGG
>CAMYSW010000307.1:0-3735 GCA_947297425.1 uncultured Porphyromonadaceae bacterium | reverse complement strand
CTCTATGGTCGGTATATATGGAGCCAATATCAAGATCGCGATTGTGATGGTCATGTTCGCGCAGGCTTTCCGGTATGCCTATGAGCCTTTTATTTTCGCTCAGGCGAAAGGGGAGGGGGAGAACCGCAATCAGGCTTATTGTGACGCAATGAAATTTTTCGTGATTTTCGGGCTGTTCATTTTCCTTGGAGTAATGTTCTATCTTCCGGTGCTCAAGCACTTCGTATCGCCGTCATATTGGCAGGGACTCGGAGTAGTGCCCGTGATGATGCTTGCCGAGCTGTTTTTTGGGATATTCTTCAATCTCTCATTGTGGTATAAACTTACAGACCGCACTCAGTGGGGCATGTATCTTTCATTGCTCTGCTTCACTCTTATGCTTGGACTAAATCTATGGCTGGTTCCTGCCATCGGTATTCCTGATGGTTATATGGGTTCTGCATGGGCAGCCCTCATAAGCTATTTTTCAGTAATGGTGGTTTCATATTTCCTTGGGCGCAGATATTATCCCTTGCCATATCAGATAGGACGGATGTTCTTGTATTTCCTTCTTGCCGGAGCATTGTATTTCGCCGGGAATTATATTGCCGGGATGTTTGAATCCTGGATTCTGTATGCCGTCCGTACACTTCTTCTTGCAATTTATATCGGGACTATAGTTATTGCTGAAAAGGTTCCGCTACCCGGTGTTGGCAAGAGATGAAGCATAGGTTGTTGATGTAAAATGGCAATAATGTTGCATAAATTGGATTGATGTCAATGTGGATACCGATATTTTATCGGTGAAATAATGTTGCACAACATAATATAAATGGCATCTAATAGCTATATTCCCAGCAAAAATGTATGCAAATATGGTGTTTGTTAACATTTGATAACATTTAAAAATAGGCGTGGAATATTGGATTTCAAAATAATTGCATTATTTTTGCAAACGATTACATAGATATAAATCGATAACTGCTTAAAATAGCAATTGTATCAATCCAAAAGTTGAGAAACTATAGAAGAATTGCTTTTACGCATCGGCAATCCCTTCGAGAGGATCGGTTGCCGGCTTTAAGCGGAGGTTTTAATCCATGAATTAAATCTTTGAAGGATTGTATATACCTTCGCTTGAAGAAAAAATAAAATTTGGTTATAAGGAGGATGGCGTTTTTGAGAAAAAGCGCCATTTTTTTTATTGTATAATGCCGCTGCAGAATTGGCTCGAGTCGTTTTAAAGCAGAGTTTGGAGGAATTTGAAAAAGATTTGTTAAATTTGCAAGTTGAAGAAAATCCATTTAGAAATGGTATATAAATATGACTGTTTAGTGATTGGTTCCGGTATTGCCGGAATGAGTTTCGCGCTCAAGGCATCACGAGCCGGGGCTAAGGTGGCGATGATCTGTAAGACATCACCCGATGAGGCTAACACTTTTTTCGCACAGGGAGGGGTAGCTTCTGTAACAAACCTCGAGGTTGACAATTTCGAGAAGCATATCCATGACACGATGGTTGCCGGCGATTGGCTCAGTGATCCGGCAGCTGTAGAGAAAGTGGTGAAGAATGCCCCGTCGCAGATCAAAGAGCTGATAGGTTGGGGAGTGGATTTCGATAAGAAAGAAAATGGAGATTTTGATCTCCATCGCGAGGGCGGACATTCCGAATTTAGGATCCTTCATCATGCCGACAATACGGGTGAAGAAATCCAGATGAGCCTTGTCAAGACGGTTATGAACGATCCCGGCATTGATGTTTTTGAAAACCGCTTTGCAGTGGAAATTATCACGCAGCATCATCTGGGCAAGATTGTGACTCGCCGGACTCCCGATATCACGTGTTATGGAGCTTATGTCTTGAATGAAGATAACGGGGAGGTGGATACGTTCCTTTCAAAGGTGACTGTTATGGCTACTGGTGGTGTCGGGTCTGTATATACTACAACAACCAATCCGCTTATTGCCACCGGTGACGGTATTGCCATGGTTTATCGTGCCAAAGGAACTGTAAGTGACATGGAGTTCATACAGTTTCATCCCACAGCTCTCTACCATCCCGGAGATCGTCCGAGCTTTCTGATCACGGAAGCGATGCGTGGATATGGAGCCGTGCTCAGGAACCTTGACGGGGAAGAATTCATGCATAAATACGATCCGAGACTTTCGTTGGCTCCACGTGATATTGTTGCCCGTGCTATAGATTCTGAAATGAAACTTCATGGCACCGACCATGTTTTCCTTGATGTCACTCACAAAGACCCTGACGAAACAAAACGCCATTTCCCTAATATTTATGAGAAATGCCTTTCTTTGGGTATAGATATAACTAAAGACATGATTCCTGTTGCTCCCGCAGCACATTATCTATGCGGTGGCATAAAGGTGAATACGGATGGTGAAAGTTCGATAAAACGATTATATGCCGTAGGCGAGTGTTCTTGCACGGGCTTGCATGGAGGTAACCGTCTTGCGTCCAATTCACTTATAGAAGCCGTGGTCTATGCAGACGCGTCTGCGCGTCATGCCATAAGCCATATCGGAGAATATGACTGGCGAGATGACGTGCCGGAATGGAATGATGAAGGGACGGCGCATCCCGAGGAGATGGTGCTGATTACTCAGTCAGAGAAAGAGGTGAACCAGATTATGGGCTATTACGTTGGGATTGTGAGGAGTGATCTGCGTCTTAAACGAGCCTGGAACCGTCTTGATATCCTTTATCAGGAGACTGAAGCGCTCTTCAAATGCAGTAAACCTACGCGCCAGCTCTGCGAATTGCGCAATATTATCAATGTGGCTTACCTTATCATGCGTCAGGCTATGGAGCGCAAAGAGAGCAGGGGGCTTCATTTCACAATAGACTACCCTCATCCCGATACAGATAAAGAATGAAAAAAACAAAACTTCTCCGAATCCTTCCGGCAGTTGCAGCTGTCACAGCCGTGGGTATAACATTGTCGGCTCAGAAGAGCCATGACGCTTCGCTTGCGCGAAATCTTAATAACTTCAATTCGATAGTGAAGCAGGTGGAGCTGCATTATGTCGACACGATCAATACCGATCAGAGCTTTAAGGCAGCCATAGGTGCTTTCCTTGCCTCTACGGATCCCTATACGGAGTATTATAGTGCCGATGACCAAGAGAAGTTGCAGAAGATGACCACCGGAGAATACGGGGGTATTGGAAGTTACATAATGCAGCGTGACGGTGGCTCGTACATTTCTCAGCCAATGGAGGGGAGTCCGGCGGCTAAGGGAGGTTTGCGTCCCGGCGACCATATAATAAGGGTTGACACTACTGACGTAGAGAAGAAGAATAGCGATTTTGTGACAAAGCTTCTCAAGGGTGTTCCCGGCACGCCGGTGAAAGTTACCGTGAAGCGCCCTTATGTCGCGGATTCTATCCTGACGATGGAGATTATAAGGGCAAAGGTGCAGGAACCCAGCATGAGTTATGATACTATTATCAATGGAATAGGATATTTGCGCCTTACAAGCTTCATTGACAAGACTCCGGCGGAAGTGCGTAAGGTTCTTGAACGCTTCAAGGAGGATAAGGGTTTGAAGGGAGTGGTGATAGATCTTCGTGGCAATGGCGGCGGTTTGGTGGAGAGTGCCGTTGACTTGGTGGGTTGTTTTGTTCCGAAGGGAACAGAAGTTGTGCGCACCATAGGCAGGGATCCGCTTCAGGAGAAAATATATAAGACTACACGGAAACCGATATTCCCGGATATTCCGCTTGCAGTGTTGATCGA
>CAMYSW010000306.1:0-3737 GCA_947297425.1 uncultured Porphyromonadaceae bacterium | reverse complement strand
TTGATATATAGGCAGATTTTGAATCGAATCTGCATTATGAATGGGAGCAGTACGGCGTTTGAAAGAATATGGTGTTCCGTCGATGATTGCCCCATCCTGACATTTTTGAATCTTGACCTTGATAAGATTTGAGGCGTTTTGAGATTTGGCATCAAACGGTCTGCCCGGTATCAATGAATGTATAATTATCTTCTTGCGTTTTGAGTCGTAATATCTTACACCATCACGGGGAGTTGTGGTAAGTGAAGCATAATCCCATTTTGAGAAATAAGCCTCCCCGTCGGGAAAGTTCTCAACGAAATAATAGAAATAGTCGTACTCGACAAATTCAGTAGCGTTGATATTGATTCTCAAAGGCTTGTTTGCAACTTGATTGTTCTGGGGAGTCATCATCTGACGTATGGATTTGTCAATCTTATTCAGTTGCTTTGTCGTGGCTTCTGATATGCTGGACGTAAAGGCAGCCAATACATTTGGGATTGTTTCAACATCATTCCAAAAACTATGAGTAAGTAACAGAAAGTCCGTAAGGTTTATTTCTTTCCTCCCGTTAAGGTATGCCGATGTTTGCATCAGCCGATAAGCCTTGCTCCATCTGCGGTCAGACACATAATAGCGTAACTGGTTTCCGTCTTCCTTTTCGTGATAGGCCAATAACTTTCGTAATGACTTAATTGCGGAGACCACACTGTCGGACGTAGTGACAGTCCGGGATTCAGACTGCCACTTGCCATAGAGTTCGTCAGTGATATATAATTGTTCAGATAGAGGTTTGAACTCGGTTTGTTCAGATTTCAGCATCTTGAAGAAAGCAGAGTCGCTCTCAATGCAATTGGAAACCATACGCATAAGAAATCGGTCCCAGAGGGCTTCAAGCCCCTCATCTTTTGCAGGAAGTTCGTTGCTCGCCGCGATAAGGACTTTCATCGGTGTTCTCAACGTCTGACCGCCATTGTGAAATATATGTTCATTTATGACAGTCAGCAACGTATTTTGTATTGACGGCCCGGCCTTCCAAATCTCATCAAGAAATACAACCTCTGCTTCTGGAAGATAATCGGTGGTAAGTCGCTCATATCGGTCTTCATTCTTCAGCCGCGAGATGGATATTGGTCCGAAAATCTCATCGGGAGTTGAGAATCTCGACATAAGATAATCGAAAGCTTTGCCGTCTTTGAATATCATTTTAAGACGGCTTGCAACCATACTTTTAGCAGTTCCGGGAGGTCCAAGCAGAAACATATTCTCACCTGTTATGGCACATAGCAATGCCACGGCGATTATCTGTTCCTTCTCATAGACACCCTGCGACATCCATTCAATGAGTCGCTGAATATGCTCACGCTGCGAAGTTGTGAATAACGATTTCGATTTTGTTTTCTTTGCCATAATTGGAAGACGATGTTACGTCGCCGGCAAAAGTAATACAGACATGATGCAAATAGCGATACAGGGTGGAACTTATATCAATTCTTGTTGGAATTTTCCATTTCATCCGTCAATTCTTGGTTGGCATCGAACATTTCTTTTAATGCTAATGGAAGACGTTTCCCGAGTAACATACAGCCGATTACAACGCCCATCATTGCTTTGATAAGGCCATGATGATTGGGGCCGACAAAGGAAGCTATACCTCCAATTATACCAATGAAGGCTCCGTACTTCATAAGCCTGAGTTGAGCTTTCGCTATCCGTTCCATCATACCTTCAGATTCTTTCCTGATGCAATTGTATCAAGCCGAATTTCATTGGGCCGTAAATTATCATCGTAATTCAATGCCCATAAAACGGATACATTCTCTGGAAATCCCCCAATATATTCCAATAATGGTTGAAACTCACTTATCGCTAAAGGTGGATTTGCGTCCTTGTTGAGATAAAAAACTAACGAAATATATTCTGAGCCAGACAATATGAAATTCCCTCGTAGGTCAGTAAGATTATCGACCAATTCTGCAATACGGTTTTCATTATTGCGACTTATAGCACTTTCAATCTTAAACTTTTCCGTATTGTGCAGAGTGTTGTACAGGTCATTGAAATCATAGTTGATCTTCCCTTGTTTAATAATCGGTTCAAGGAGACTTTTCACAATAAATGGCATAGACTCAATATGCGACACTGTCATGGCATCACATATACCATTTAGTTTATCAATGGTAGTCGTTGATACTATCAGTGTCAGCACCCCGGCTTGATAGAAACTTTTTGCAATGCTTTCAAGTTGTTGACTGTCGCCATCCGACAAAAGAATGACCATCTTGTCTTCATCAGTTGGAGCCGGATTTGGGAACATTGAAGTGGATTGAATGGAAACGCCTTCAAATCCCAAACTTACGATTGAGCGGAAAATGCCCGACATCTCCTTACCTATGCAAAACACTCTGAATGATACAGGCCAAGATTTCAGTGCTTGTGTTATTCCTTCTTTTTCCATGTGCGTAAAACAAACGGACAGCAGCCAATTTTAGGATTGACTGCCATCCGGATTAGTGATGTCAGTTAGAGTTTCTCGATGCTGAAGTTATTGGCGTTGATGAATCCATCCGGAAAATCTACGTTGTATTTCATCTTCAACTGACGCTTCAACTCAGTTCTTACGGTTGAATTGCCCCATGGGAAGATGGAGCTGTTGTACGACACCTCAGCCGTCATACCGGCTTCAAGGCGTTTGCCGTTGCTTACAAGCAACTTCTTTGTTGTTAGTTTGAATAGTGCCATATCGTTTATTTTTATGGTTGATACGGCAAAGTTAAACCACTGGTGTATCAGATTTGGTGTCAGCTTATGCCAAATCGTCAAAAAGTTGTTTACGTTCAGCTTCGGTAATCTTGAGATAGGCGTCCCCAACTATTCTTATCAGCGGAATTCCCTGGAGTTGATATTCTTTGGGAATCAAATCCATGAGTTGCTTATTGTTCATCTGAGATAACTCTTGGACTGTGTGACAGGAAAGAGTATTGGATATAGTATCAACTAACGGCTTATCCATTTCGCCCATCATCAGATTCTCAACATGTTCCAGCCCATCATTATATTGCTGGAATGTTAGATTCGCAGTACACATCATGAGTTGCCATGCGGTTGAGGCAAGATTATTCTTAGCCGTGCCTTCAAATTTATAAGGCATAGAGAATACATTGCAGACGAACTTGCCTCTAAGAATGGCATTAAGGGAAATGAGGGGCGCATATTTTGTCCCGGTCTTTCCTCCGAGAGTTGTACACACGATTATGGTATCTGCTGTCCTGTCAAGAACCTCATCAACCAAACCTGTCAAGGCTGACTTTACTTTTCCGCGACCGAACTTCTCAAAAAGAATACTTTTGTCGGCCTCCTCTGCATGTCGCTCCAAGTCTTCCTTTTCTGCATCAACTACAACGAGTTGATGTTCAGGAAATATCCCTGCTTTTATAATGTTGGTGGCGACATTGAATCCGCCATTTCCGACAGAGATGATTGTTACGCTCATATTAGTTGGGGTTATAAGATTTTTAATGCTATTGCTGCACAGGCTTCGGCGTCGGCAAGTGCGTGATGATGGTTTTCGAGGTCGTAGCCACAAGCCGCGGCTACCACATGAAGCTGATGGCACGATAAGTCAAGTTTGCGTCGGGATGCAGCCAATGTGCAATGAAACTCATAGCCAGGATATTCCATGCCATATTCTTCAAACACAGCTTTCAGACAGCTCTCATCAAATGGTCGGTTATGTGCCACTAAAGGAAGTCCGGCGA